>JALYXI010000312.1 GCA_030947245.1 Acidobacteriota bacterium | reverse complement strand
CATGCTGCACGCGCTGGCACGCGGGCCGGTGAGCCTGGGAGTATTCCGGTTCTTGCTGGGCATCGGCGAGGCCGGCAACTGGCCGGCGGGCGTAAAGGTGGCGACCGAGTGGTTTCCGGTACGGGAGCGGGCGCTGGCATCCGGGATCTTTAATAGCGGTTCTTCCATTGGGGCAATGCTCGCGCCGCCGGTTGTCGCATGGATCGTGCTGCAATTCGGATGGCCGGCATCGTTCGTATTGGTTGGGACTACCGGATTCTTATGGGTCGCAGTATGGCTGGCGGTGTACCGCTCACCACCCGGCGCACCACGGAAACCGGATCAGCCCGCGCCGCTCTGGCGCTTGGCGCGGACTCCATGGATGATGCGTTTCACTCTCTCGAAAGTCTTCAGCGACCCTGCCTGGTATTTCTATATCTTCTGGTTCCCGCAGTACCTGAGTTCGGCGCGGGGTTTCGACCTTGTCTCGATCGGGAAATATGCCTGGATTCCGTTCGTCACAGCGGACCTGGGTAACTTTTTCGGAGGCTTCCTGGCGGCGCGCCTGATCCGCACAGGCATGGCGGTGCAGCGTGCGCGCAAAGTTTGCGTTTTGTTCTTCGCGATCCTGATGACAGCTTCGATCCCGGCCGTGCTGGTGGCCAGCGCGTATGTTTCCATTGCTCTGATTTCGATCGCCACCATGGGCTACACGGGGGCGCTGGCGAACATGCTCGCGATTCCTGCGGATCGATTCCCGCCCCATGCGGTAGGCTCCGTTTGGGGCTTAGCCAGCATGGGCGCCGGGTTCGGAGGGATGGTCTTCAGCCTGATCACGGGATGGGTGGTTGAGCATTATTCGTACATACCCGTCTTCTTCGGGTTTGGAGTTTTGCCGTTAATCGCCGCATGGATTGTCTGGACGCTTCCGGGCAACCCGGACCATCGCCTTACTGACGCGGGCGCACCCGGCGGCGGCGATTAGAAAGGTACCGGGCTGCCGATTATCAGAAAATCCCGCCGGCAATATGAGGGCTCCGGCTGTTGCGAATATCCCCAGCCTCGATTTATGGGACACATAAAAGATTTCTTCTGGAATTTTATTTCGGGATACTGTAAAATTCAATGATAGTTTCCATTTATGGCAAAAAAGAATACCGTAATTTCTGAAGTCGCTTCGGCGTTCGGCGCAGCAGCCGCCCGTGTGGAAAACCTGAAGCAAAACCGTACGGCCACCGCGAAGCATTCGAAAGCTTCCGTCGCCGTTTCCGATACGGAGCCGACCGTTACAGAAGCGGTCACCCAAGCCCCGGCTATGTCCGAAACCGAAGAGATTGCTCAAGTTGCGTATCAGTATTCAGCAGCGCGGGGATTCCAGGGCGGTTCGCCGGAAGAAGACTGGCTGCGCGCGGAGCAGGACGTCCGCAATCGCAAACGCGCTTAATATTTGCGCAGCACGGCCATCAGGCGGCCTTGGATTTGCAGGTCTCTGGGATGCACCATGATGGGTTTTAAAGCAGCGTTCGCGGGCTGCAATCGAATCGCGCCGTTCGGCTCCCGATAGTAGCGCTTCAACGTTGTTTCCGAACCTGAAACCAGGGCCACGACAATATCCCCGTCTTTGGCCTGATTCACCTTTTCCACCAGAATCATGTCGCCATCGCAGATATGATCGTCGATCATGGAATCTCCACGCACTTCGAGGGCATAGGTGTCTTTCGAGCCTACAAAATCCGCAAAACTGAGCGTCGCGCGCTGTTCCACGGATTCGACAGGCACGCCGGCGGCAATGCGCCCCAAGAGCGGAATCTCCAGTGCAAGCTCCTGCCGATGGCGGCGCTGCTCCTGGATATACTTGGGCGCGACCTCAATGGAGCGGCTCTGGTTGAAGCCGCGCTTCAGGTAATTTTTGGTTTCCAGCGCGCTGATATGCTTGTGAACTGTCGCGAGTGACGCAAGGTTCAACCCGCGCGCAATCTCATCGTAGCTGGGGCTGTAGCCATTCTCATCGACGAACTTTGCGATGAACTCGACAACTTCTTTTTGCCTGCGAGTGAGGGCCATGCCTGATTGTAAGGCGAATAAAAAGAGAAAGTCCAGCTTGGCGGGAAAACAGCGTCAGAATACGAACCGGACACTTGCCTGGCCGCGGCGGGCTGTGGTGCCGTCCGGCGCAATCTGGGTCTGAAGAATTGTCCCGTAAGAAGGGTTCGGAACAAGCGCGATCGTTCCATTCAGCGGACCGCCGGTCTGCCGGATCGCCGTGTACTGCTGCGTGATGCGCGGACTGCCGCCGCTGACAATCACGCGGTTGAAAATGTTAAAAGCCTCGAATTGCAGATACACCTTCAACCGTTCACCGAAAACGGGCAGCATCTTAGCGAGGCGCGCATCCGTCCGGTACAGGCTGCCGACGTCCAGAGCGGAGATGGATTCGAACGGCACCCGATTGGACCCGCCCAGGCCGTTCAGTGATGAAGCGCTGAGCGTGCCGGTGGCGCGGTCCTGAACGCGAATGCTGGGCGTCAGGGGTTGTGAGGACGCGGCGACGGTGATCAGGGAAAGCTGCCAGTTGTTGATCAGGTACCGCGCGGCGGCACTGGTACTGTGCGTGAAGATGGGCGCGACAATGGCGCTGACCACCACGCGATGGCGCTGGTCGATGGAGCTGGATCCCTTTTCACCGCGGTAATCGCCATTGAAAACAGAGGTCGGAAAGGTCGAGCCAAATAGCGTGTTGCCGCCGCCGCCCTGGTTGTAATCGATGGCATGGCCGTAGGTATAAGCGACCGAACCCTGAAGCCAGCTGGAATAGCGTCGATTCGCCTGAACCAGCAGCGCATTGTAGTAGCTGTTTCCGTTCGATTCCAACGCGTAGATGCTGCCATAGGCGGGGTTGACGCGTTGCGTGTAGAGCGGCGTGGTGTAGCTGCCGGTCTGGTTGCCGCCCGAATCCAGAATGGGGAATGTCTGGCTGGAGGTGGGGTCCGCCGCGTTGGCATCGCGCGTGGTGAGCAGGTGCAGGCCGCGGCTCCAGATGTAAGAAACGGTAACGCTGGTGTTACGGGCTATCTGACGTTCTACCGCGATATCGAGCTGCTGGGAATACGGATTGCGCCAATCTTTACCCGGATAGAGAATGGTCGCGGCTCCGGCCACATTGGGCGTTGCGGGAAGCGCAGCCGGGAACACCGGAGCCGCCGCCAGTTGGGCCGGAACGTTCGCGTTGAGGGTGTAATTGGCCTGGTACACGCCGTTAGTGACGAAGTAGTTCTCAACGGTCGAACTGGTGTACCGGTTGAAGAAGACGCCGTATCCGGCGCGGAAAGCCGTCTTTGTGTTCAGAGCGTACGCGATTCCCATTCGGGGAGCGAAGTTCAGGTGAGTTTCCGGGATGTTTCCGGTCTGGGGAAATGCGGGGTTGGTGAGCGTGGGCTGGGGAAGCGCGGTGTAGTCATAACGCAGGCCCGGGCTGACCGTGAGCTTGGACGTGACTTTAAACTGGTCCTGGATGAAAACGCCGATTTCATTCAAGTTGGTATCGACCACAGGATTTCCAAAGGTTTGGCTGAAGGATGTATAGCGTTTGCCGCCCGTAGTGTTATCCGTAAAGTCCTGCGCAAACGATGTGAGCGTCGGGTAGGAGTAGGTTCCGTAGCGGTTGGCAAGACGGCTGACATAATCTTCGATGTGCGAGTAATCGACGCCGAACTTGATACTGTGGCGCCCGGCGATTAGCGAAAACGTATCCGCGATCTGGAAGCGTTGCTCGCTCGGATTCAGGCGCGGGTAGCCATTCGGGTATCCGACATTGCCGATGCCGTTCACCGTAAGGGTAACGGGTCCGATGGAGGGAAGAAGGCTCGGGCTGGCGGGATCGTACTGGCGATCTTTAAAGTAGCCGAAGCGGAGTTCGTTCACTGCGGCGGGAGACACGACGTAGGTCCAACTTGCGCGGCCCGTGCGGTCAAAGACGTTGGTATCGGCATTGTTGCCGATTGCGGAGCCGTCGGCGAGAGAAAGCTGTGTCTGGATGCCGTTGGGGGAACGGAAATCCAGATAGTTTACGCTGAAGCTGAAGGCGCTCTTTTCATTGGGCCGGTAGTCGATTTTTCCGAAAAGCAGATTCGTATCCGAAGTGCGGGGGATGAGCTGAGTCTGAATGCGGTTCTGGATATAGCTGACCGCGGCGGAGCATTGCGCGGGCGTTGCCATGGAAGTGTCGCAGTTCTGGCGTCCGGCGGAACTGAGGGGCAGGTAATTCGCGTTCGCATCGAAAAGACCGGAAGTGTTCGACAGGTTGGAGGAAACGATGGGAGCATTCCGGCGCTGCAATTCGCCATTAAAGAAGTAAAACAGTTTGTTTTTGACAATCGGGCCGCCGATGCTGGCTCCGGCCTGATGCCGCCACTCCGGCGGGTTGACGCCACGGGCGGTTACGTCCGTCGCGTTCAGAGTGCGGTTGCGGAAGAACCAGTACGCTGTGCCGTGCACGAAATTGCCGCCGCTGCGGGTGACGGTGTTGATTACGCCGCCCGAAGCGCGGCCGTATTCCGCCAGGAAGTTACTGGTGACCACCTGGAATTCCTGAACCGCGTCCTGGGAAATGTTGGTGCTGCGAGTCCGGCCGGCGTTTTCGTCATAGAACTGATTGGTGGTGTCGTTGCCGTCCGTCAGGAAGGAATTGCCGCCCGGATTGCCTCGGAAAGAAATCAGTCCGAAGGCTCCATCCGTGGTGACGCCGGGAGTAAGGAGCACGAAAGAATCGACGCGGCGTCCATTGATGGGAAGATCCAAAATTTGCCGGCTGGTGACTACCTGGGAAACATCGGTCTTCGTATCGTCCACGATGGGGGCATCGGAGCTGACGTCTACCTGGGTGGCGGAACTGGAAATCGTCAGGGCGGGAGAGAGCGTGACGGTTTCGCCCACCGCAACGTTGATGTTGGTGAGCTCGTAAGTTCCAAAACCGGCTTTGGAAATGGAGACGGAATACCCGGAGGCGGGGACAAGGGCCGGCGCGTTAAAGATTCCGGCTTCGTTGGTGTCCAGATCCCGGCGAATGCCTTTTGAGGAATTGAGCACGCGAACCGCCGCGCCGGGAATCACCGCGCCGGAGGCATCGCGCACGACGCCCGAGATGGCCCCAAAGCCGGAACTTTGCGCGCGTAGCGAAGTGCTTATGAAGGCGGAGAGAACAAGCAGCGCGAACGCGCAGCAGGAAAGCCGGGTAGAGCAAAGCCGTGTCATTCGTAAAAGTACCTCGAACTGAAATGTTGAACCCTGGATGATTCAGTGTAGAAGACTTTGGTGACAACTGTATGACTCACCGGCACTCCACACTACTTTCCCGCTCACCACCGCCGCCACGGGTCCACCGCGAAATTCCTTACCCCCGAATGGAGAGTTCCGGCTTTTCGAATTCGATTTCTCCACATCGTAAGTCCACCGCCGCTCCGGGTCGAAAATCGTAACATCCCCGATGGCGCCGAGTGCTAGCGTTCCGCAAGCCAATCCCAGCACCCGCGCGGGGCCGGTGGTGAAAAGCTCCACCATCCGCATCAGCGAAATCTTCCCCGTATGCACCAGCCGCTCCAGCGACAATCCCATCGCCGTCTCAAGCCCCGTAATTCCGAACGGGCACCGCTCGAACTCCTGCATCTTGTCGTTCCCGGCATGTGGCGCGTGGTCCGTCGCGATCGCGTCGATTGCGCCGGATGCGACACCCTCCACGATCGCTTCGACGTCCGCCGGGCAGCGTAACGGCGGCTTCATCTTATAGTTGCTGTCGTATCCGCCCAGTTCGTTGTCCGTCAATACGAAATGGTGTGGCGTTGTTTCCGCGGTGACACGCAACCCGCGCCGCTTGGCAAACACAACCATCTCGACCGCATTCCGCGTCGAAATGTGGGCCACATGATACCGCGCGCCCGTGGTTTCCGCCAGGATAATGTCTCGCGCCACCATCACGTCTTCGGCGCTCGAAGGAATGCCGCGCAACCCAAGCCGGGTGGACATCACGCCCTCGTGCATGTCGCCACCCGCGCTCAAGTTCAAATCCTCGCAGTGATCGATCACGGGTAAATCCAGCGAGCGAGCGAACTCCATCGCCCGCCGCATCACGCGCGAGTTCATCACAGGCCGGCCGTCATCGGAAATCGCCACGATCCCCGCGTTCTTCATGGAACCGATCGCCGCCAACTCCTCGCCCGCCAATCCCTTTGTAATTGCGCCGATCGGCAGAACATTGACCGACGCGCTTTGCTTCGCGCGCGAAACGATGTAGCTGGTCACGGTTGCGTTGTCGTTCACCGGCTTCGTGTTCGGCATGCAGCAGATTGTAGTGAATCCGCCCGCCGCCGCCGCCCGCGCGCCGGTTTCAATCGTCTCCGCATGCTCCATGCCCGGCTCGCGCAGATGTACATGCATGTCGATGAAGCCGGGCGCAACAACCAAGCCTGTGGCATCGAACTCTGGGGCGCCTGCCGGGGCCGCCGCCACGAATTTTCCACCCGCGATCGCCACATCCCGCACGCCCTGGAATCCGGACGCCGGGTCCAGCACCAGACCGTTCCGAATCAGAAGCGCGCTCATGCCAGCACCCGTTCCAGCACGGCCATCCGGACCGCGATGCCATTTTCAACCTGGTTCAGAATCACGGACCTTTGGCTATCGGCCACTTCGCTCGAAAGCTCGCGGCCGCGATTGATCGGCCCCGGATGCATCACGATGGCATGCGGCTTGGCGAGTGCCAGATGCTCCAGCCGCAGACCGAAGAACTGAAAGTACTCGCCCGCGGACATCGGGATCTCATGCTGCCGCTCCAGCTGCACCCGCAACATCATGACCACGTCCGCATCCTGAATTGCCTCCCGAATGTCATTGGTCAGCGTGACGCCGGGCGCAAGTTGGCCCAGTTCGCGCGGCAACAAAGATGCCGGTCCGCACAACACCACGTGCGCCCCGCACTTCGAGAGCAGGTAAATGTTCGACCGTGCGACGCGGCTATGCGCGATATCGCCAATGATCGCGACGCGCAAGCCCTGAAGCGCAGGCCGCTGATCCAGAATCGTCCGTGCATCCAGCAGGGCTTGCGTGGGATGCTCATGCGTCCCATCCCCGGCATTGATGATGGGAATGGGCAGGTGCCGCGCCAGAAAATGCGGCGCTCCGGAAGCCGCGTGACGCATGACAATAGCCTGCGGACGCATCGCGGCCAGCGTGTTCAGCGTGTCCACCAGCGATTCGCCTTTCGACACGCTCGACCCCGAAGCCGTGATCGACAGCGCCTCCGCCCCCAGCCGTTTCGCCGCGATCTCAAAGCTGGTCCGGGTACGGGTGGAGGCTTCAAAAAACAGATTTACCACCATCTTGCCGCGCAGTGACTCAAACCGTTGAAATGGCTGTCCCGGTAGCGGCTGAAAGTGCTTGGAACGCTCCAGAATAGCTTCGATTTCAGGCCGTTCCAGACTCTCGATATCCAGAAGGTTCAAATCTTCTCCACTAACAGGACCTTCTCCATGCCGTCCACTTCCTGAAACTTGACTTCGATAATTTCCTGATCGGATGTTTGCACGGAGCGGCCTGTATATTGCGCCTCGATCGGCAGCTCGCGATGCCCGCGATCAATCAGCACCAGCAACTGCACCCGCGCCGGACGCCCGTGATCGAACAAGGCATCCAGCGCTCCGCGAATGGTACGTCCGGTGTAAAGTACATCGTCCATCAGAATGATGTCTTTGCCCTGCACGGAAAACGGGATCTCCGTCGCGCCCACTACCGGTTTCACCCCGACGGTGGTCAGGTCATCGCGGTACAAATTGATGTCCAGGATGCCCACCGGAATCGCGCATTCTTCCAGCGCTTCAATTTTCTTCGCAAGCCTCTGCGCCAGCGGGACGCCACGCCGCCGGATGCCGATGAAGGCAAGCTGATGGATGTCCCGGCTGCGCTCCAGCACCTCATGCGCGAGCCTCACCAACGTCCGGTCAATCTCGGACGCGCTCATCAACTGCCCCTTCTCGCGTGTCAGCGCCATCCGGAATAGTGTACCTTGGCGGCCGTTAAAACCGCCGCATGCGTCCCCGAATCCGGCGCGCCAGCTTTTCGATCTCTTCCGTCTTGCGGATGCTGGATAGAGACAGAACATGGCGGGTGTCCCTTTCCATATCCGCCGCCAGAGACTGAGAAAGGTCACTCAGTTCCCGCGCGTCGTTCAAAGACTTCGCATAGTCCGCTTTCAGAATTTCTTCAGCTTGAAGCTTGCCGTTCGGGAGCCGTTTATTCACCGCGGTTTTCTCTTCATCGGACTCGCGCCGCATCGGATCCGGCGGCTGAAATGGACCGGAGAATGCCAGCAGGCACACCGCGGACAACAGAAAAAGGCGCATAAAAGCTGTTGCTATCATACTCAACATGCAAGAGGTGAATGTAGGGATAATCGGCCTGGGCAACGTCGGCTCCGGCACTGTTTCTATCCTTACGGAGAACGCGGAACAGATCGCATTAAAGCTCGGCTTTCGCCTGAACGTCATCATCGCCTGCAGCCGGTCGGTGCACCAGAAACAGCTTCCCGCTCACATCGCGCGCACCTCCGATTGGCGCGAAGTGGTGCGCAATCCAAAGGTCCATGTGATAGCGGAACTGGTTGGCGGCGCCACCGTTGCCCGGGAGATCATCGACGCCGCCATCGCGAATGGAAAATCGGTGGTTACCGCGAACAAAGAGTTGATGGCTCTCAGCGGTTCCGAAATCTGGGACCGGGCCATTCAAGCCAAGATCAATCTCGCTATGGAAGCGAGTGTAGCGGGCGGCATACCCATCCACGCCGTCCTTCGTGAAGGAATCTCGGGCGACCGCGTGGTCTCGCTCGCCGGGATTCTGAACGGCACCAGCAACTTCATCCTGACGGAAATGGAAAAGCGAGGCGATTCGCTGGAAACGGTGCTGGCCGAAGCGCAACGGCTCGGATTCGCCGAAGCCGACCCCAGCGCCGATGTCGATGGCTACGACGCGCGTTCCAAACTCGCCATTCTTGCCGCCCTTGCTTTCGGCGAACGCATCACGCCCACGGACATCTATGTCGAAGGCATCCGCCGCATTAGTCCGCTGGATTTCGAATACGCCCACCAGTTGGGCCACACCATCCGCTTGATCTGTTCCGCTCACCAAGGCCCCGAAGGTGTCATCCTTTCCGTGCGTCCCGCGCTGATTCGGCAGTCCACCATTCTCGCCGGAGTGCAGGGCGCATATAACGCAGTTTGGGTGAAGGGCCTTTATGGCGAAGACACTTTCTATTATGGGCGTGGCGCAGGTTCAAAACCTACCGGCGTCGCGGTAGTCAGCGACCTGATGCGCGTGGCCCGCGAAATCCGTTCCGGTAGTCCCGACCGCGTCTCGCCTTTTGCCCATGAGCGGCTGGGCGAGTACAAGCCCGTGAGCGTGCGCCTGCAGAAGCGCCCGTTTTACTTGCGCTTCCGTGTGGCGGACCGGCCCGGCATCATCGCGCAACTCGCCGGCATTCTGGCGGCGAAGCACATCGGTCTCGAAGCCGTTCTGCAACAACCGAACGATAACAAGCACGACCTGCCCTTCGTCATCACGACGGAAGAGACCACGGAGCAAGCCATGCGTGAAGCCGTGGACGAAATGTCCCGTCTCGACTTTCTTCGCGAACCGCCGCTCAGCCTTCCGATGGAATCGCCCTTCTAAAACCTCTTACCATCCCTACTCGCCGCAACACCGCACCGGCGGCCCGAACGCCCAATATTGAGCTTCCTCGAAAATCGAGAACCCACTTAGGTCCGAATTGGCGAAGTAAATTCCGGCGTCTCGCGGCGCCACACAGCGCCGGATATCGGGATGCGCCCGCTCCAAATCCTGTAAGATTGCTTCGCGCGAATACGCCCAGTTGCGGATTAGCAGCATGCGCCGGTTCTCAGCGGGCGGAATACAGACACGGCGATTTGAGAATCGCGCGCAGGCTCATAACGCGTTTTGCTCCCCACAAGAGCATAACTCCGAGAGCACAACCCGAATGGACCCGAACGGTCCAATTGTTCTACGATAGAAAAGGCCAGCGGGAGTAACTCAATGGTAGAGTCACAGCCTTCCAAGCTGTTGGTTGCGAGTTCGATTCTCGTCTCCCGCTCCATGTTTTCAACCGTTCCCCGAACCGCGCAATGCCATGGCGGGATTACGGAAGCACCTCTTGAATTCTGATGATTGAAACCTCAGCGATAAGCCTTGCTGAACCCATTCCTTGTGTTTGTGACGGTAAATTTCCCGCTCTTCTCGGCTGAGATCGTGATCCACTTGAGCGCATCGGGAGTCTCTGTGTTGGCAATGAAGTTGTCAGGCGGGTTTGCGTCTTTGCCCGCGTTCAGAGACGTGTGAAGCTGCCAGATATCCTTCAGTCCAGGGGCAGCTTTCAGCACCGGCCAGGACTGTGCATCCGCTCCTTTTCGAGGTCCGTTCGCCTGAATAATCACAGGGGCGCTCAAAGCAGCCACCAACTCGGGCGCAATGCCCTTGAACTGTCCATGAACGTTCACGTTATATACGCTCACGTGTCCGATCGTGTTAGCAGGGCAAACCAGATCGTGACTGGGATGCGCCTCAAGATCGGCCAGATCCAACATGCGGAACTTGCCTGAGGTAATCAGCAGGCCAATTGAATTATCGTCCTCTACGTCGGTCGGCAAGGAGACAGCTTGTTTGTAGCGGCCGCAAAGCGGGTTCGGATTACCCTTGTTCCGAATCAGCTTGCCGCCTGCTGATAGGACCTGAATATCGACGCCCTTCAGAGGAACCGTATCGCCGGGCTTGAGTACGGTATGGCCGATTCTGTCGCGAACAGCAGAATAGGCCGCGAAACGCGGGTTGGTTTGCGATCCGCCGTGATCGAAGATGCGCCCCACGGGAATCTTCGCAATCAGCGCGGGCACGTCGCCGATGTGGTCGATATCGAAGTGCGAGATCACAAGGAGATCGATCCGCTTCAATCCGGCTGCGTTCACAACCCGGGCGATGCGGTCCGTGGAAGCCTGACGATTGTTCGATGCAGGCCATCCCACGTCGAACAACATCGATTGTCCGGACGGCGAGACCAGTAGCACAGACTTTCCGCCTTCGACATCGATCAGGTAAATCTCGAGGTTCTTCGCGGGCAGGGGCGCGGTGGCCAATGCCAGAACGCATGTGAATCTAATGAGTAGAAAACGCAAGCAGTACATTGCCAGCCATCCCCTGTCCGCCGTAGCCTGAATTCACATACATCATCCCATCGGCAACGGTTGGTCCCGTGGAACTGAAAGAGCCGCCGTTCGCCTGGATCCCATTAGTTGTGGGAAACTGCCCGGTCGCGTCAAAGTCCCAGATGATCTTACCGCCGGCCATCTCATACGCGCGCAAATGACCGTCCATCGACCCGGCGAAAATGATCCCTTCAATCAAACTTGGCGGAGCGAGTTGAGCGGCCGTACAGCCGGGATTTCCCAAGCACGGAGGCTTGGGGGGCGGCGTGGACCACAGCACCTTACCCGTCGCCGCATCGAGAGCGAACAGGCCGCCTCCCGATTCAGGCTTCTGCCGATTGATATCTGAAAGCGGCGCATAAGCCACGCCGTTGTGCCCGGCAATGCCCCAAAGAACGCCACCTAACGTGCCTCCCTTGCCGATGCGGGTCTGCCAGACAATCTTTCCGTTCTGATCCGGATCGAACGCATGCACAACGCCCGACTTCTGCCCGGCGACGAGTAACTGCTTGCCTCGGCCCACATCGAACAGGATGGCCGAAGACCCGAAGTCCACATCCTCGCCATGATTGGCCGGGCAGTTGCCGCCTCCGCCGCGCGGCCCGCAGTCCCAATTGAACATGTCCGGGTTAGCCTGTTGAGACCAGCGGATTCCGCCGCTCGGCATATCGATCGCTACGATAGCGTCGGCTGTGTTGATATCCGGGTCGGACAAACCATTCCCCGTCATGATGTAAACCAGCTTCCTTTTCAGGTCAAGCGTCGGCGAAGACCAAGTGCTCGCGCCGGAGGGCCCAAAGTGCTGCACGCCATTCTTGCCGACGTCAGTCGGTTTCGGCTCCGGAGAAGTGTAAGCGCGCCAGATCACCGCTCCCGTCTTCGCGTCCATGGCCACAAGGTTCCCGCGGAACTTACAGCAGGGATAGATCGGGTTGGAGCCTGCGTTCTCCTCCTGTGAGGCGATGGGCACATACAAGCGGCCGTCGTGAAGTTTCGGTGTTCCGGTGATACGAGCGAACGTCTGATCATCAGCCTTTTTCCGCCAGATCAGCTTCCCTGTCCCGGCGTCAAGCGCGTAGAGGTTCGCATCCAGATCGCCCACGTAGGCGCGCTTATCGGGGCCGACCACCACGGCCGAGCGCACCAGCGCTTTAGCGCGATACATCCAGTAAAGACAGCCGGTATGAGCGTCAATCGCATAAATAGTGCCATCGTTGCTCCCCGTGTAAACGCGCCCGCCGACCACGGTGGGCTGCCCGTACGCGCTACGTCCATTCGGATAACCGAAGGCCCACTTCACTTTTAGGTTGGGCACGTCGGCGGCGCTAAGACCGGCCGCGGCAGCAGTCTGAAAGCGGGTATTGAGATCATCCACGCCCCATCCATTCCACGCAGCCTTCGAGGCGACAGGCTTGGCGCCTGCCTCACAGAACCCGCTGATCCGCGGCAGGGCCTGAGTGCCCGCCTCCTTGCCTACGTAACGCGCCACAGCAATCCGGTCATCCTGCGAAAGGCGCTGGGCCTGAACTTTCATTACGCCGGTTTCCAGCGTTTTCAGAACTTCCCGCCAAGGGATTTGAGCCAGCGCTTCCCGCGTGGGGGCGTGCGTGGTACCGGTGGAAGAATGGCACTGCAAACAGTTCGAAATGTAAACCTGTGAGCCTTCCTGAGCGGAGCAAAGGCTCGCGGCAACAAGACTGAAAACGCGTAACCTGACCCGGCCTGACACTTAGAAAGACCTCCTGGCATTCAACATCACGGTGCGGCCGGAACGGTCCAAAATCAGAATCCGGCCATTTTCAAGCTTCACATCGGCTACGCTCCCGAACCCGTCCGGCGTATTGGCATAGAAGAACAGAAATCCGGAACCGAGCTTTGCCTTCGCCGGCAGCCATTTGTAGGTGGGGGCGCCGAACATCTGATGAGCATCCACCGCTTCCCGGTGAGATACGTCGAAAGGTTGTGTGGAGAATTCGATGCCGCGCGCGGCCTTGGCGTCGCCGGTGTAGTTCATCCAACTCATCACCCACGGGTAGTCCGCCCGGCGAAACACATACCCGAAGATCAAGTGCTTGTCCGGCCGCAGCGCGGTGATGTACCCGTTCGCCCTCGCCGGATCAATCCGGCAGGCGGCAAGGTCCAAAGACGGTCCGCCCGTGGGCACTTTCGTGAGGTCTACGGTCCCGCCTTCCGTGAGCGGCGCAAGCGGCCACGTGAAGTCCTTGCCGTAAGCCAGTTTTCCGGTCGAGCCTTCTTTCTGCTCACGGACCCTGCAATCGGTCGCCGAGATATCAATCACAGTGTGGCCGGGCGCCAGGAAAGGCGGACCGATGGTGGCGTGTTCCGCCCAGGAAAAAGGGCGATCGACCGACAGCAGACTTTCCACTTCCGTATCCACATAGACCACATTCTCGCCATCGAGCAGGGTCACTGTTCTGGTTACGGCTTCTTGAGCCAACGGCAGCCTCGCGCCCAACTTCAGCGTCGTCACGCCTTTCTTTAGTGGCTCCTGAACTACTTCAAATTGCTGTTTGCTCGCTTCTCCATGGAAAGGCCACCCCGCGCTCTTTTCCTCATCTGAAGGTGCACCGAATCCGTCCAGGCACAAAAAATGCCCGAGAGCTTTCCAGAATGGACTGAGTCTGTCCGTGTCTTCCAGAACCGTCAGTTTCGCGAAAGTGGCGCCGCGCTTCAGGACGGTTAGCTCAATCTTGCCGTTTCGAAGAACCAGGCCGGACTGTCCCTCGGAAGCAACGCTTTGGGCAAGCAGAAGCCCGGCAATCGGCATGGCCGCCGCAAACACCGCCAGTAGAGTCCTTGTAGTCACGAGAGAGAGCATATCAGTCAGTCGTTCCTAGCAATCCCGCGCATCCCAGCATCCGCAAAATCCATCAGTATAAAATAGGTTTGTATGCCCCCAAAAGCCAACCGCCGCCGCTACCTGGGCCTGGGGCTAATTGCCTTCGCTGTAGCTCCCCTTTGCGCGCAAACACCGGACGGCACGGAGTTTTTTGAGAAAGAAATCCGCCCCGTCTTGGCGACCAAGTGTTACGGTTGTCACTCTTCTAAGTCGAAGTCGCCCATGGGCGGGCTCGTTCTCGATACCAAAAACGGCTTGAAGAAAGGCGGCAACGGCGGTCCCGTTCTGGTGGCTGGAGATCCCTCGGCCAGTCGGCTGCTCCAAGCACTCACTTATACCCAAACGGAACTTCGGATGCCGCCCACCGGCAAGCTTCCGGATGAGAAGGTTGCGGCATTTGAAAAATGGATTTTGGCAGGCGCGCCCGACCCCCGCGAGGACGGTCCCGCCACAGCCCCCGCCACCGCGAAAAAGAGCATAGACATTGAGACCGGGCGCAAGTGGTGGGCCTTCCAGCCCGTCGCGCCACTCCCACAGCCAAAGGTCAGAAATTCCGCGCTAGCTAAGCGCTGGGCCAGGGAGAAGGTCGATTGGTTCATTTACGCCAACCTGGAGAAAAACAAGCTGCGTCCCTCGCCCGAAGCGGACCGGGCCACGTTGATCGAACGTGCTTCACTGGATTTAACCGGGCTTCGCCCCACGTATGAGGAAGTTCAGGCGTTCGTCGCTGATAGAGACCCGGCCGCCTATGAAAAGCTCATTGATCGCCTTCTGAGCTCTCCCCACTACGGTGAGCGCTGGGGCCGCTATTGGCTGGACGTGGCCCGTTACGGCGAGGATAACCCTACGTCCGAAGCCACAAATCCGCCTTATCCATTTGCCTGGCGATATCGTGACTGGGTAATTGAAGCCATCAATAAGGACGTTCCCTACGACCGTTTTGTAGCGCTGCAACTGGCGGCCGATCTGGTGCCCGGCACCTCGCGCAGCGACTTGCGGGCCCTCGGTTATTTGGGTTCCGCGCCCATTTACCACACAGATTTGCGTCTTTCTAAAGACGTTACGGAAACGCTTTTTACCGATGCCTGGGATGAGCGGGTGGATGCTGTGTCCCGTGGCCTGCTGGGTTTGACAGTAGCTTGCGCCCGCTGCCATGACCATAAGTTCGACCCCATCCTGACGAAAGATTATTACGCTATGGCTGGAATGTTTGCCTCCACCACGGCTGCGCCTCGTCCCCTTGCAGACCTCGACAAAGAGACGGACGAAAAGTTCATGTTTGCCACGCAGCGCCTGTTTTATCTCAGCTACATGGCGAACCTCATGAATGGGGAACCGGGCAGTAAGCCGGAAGAGGCGGCGAAGAAATCCGCGGAGTTCACGCAGGAAATGTTGAATGTGCGAGACTCCATGGCCTTCGTGAAGGAAAGTCATCCGGAGATGTGGGCCTATTTGGATACTCTGGCCAGAGTGCCGCGCCCTAAACAGACTGCCCCCGCCGCCGAGACGCCCGGAGCGAAACCGCCCGCGGCTTTCCCCGCCGCAGGCAGGCGGCGCCCAGTGGCATCCGATCTTCCTTTCATGCAGTCGGTATTCGATGCCGGCACTTGGATTGACGGCAGCGATCCGGATTTGACGAAGGTGGACATCAGGCCCGGGGTCGCGCGTGACATGCATATCCTTCCGCATGCAAACGTAGCCGCCCCCGGCGCATTGGCGCCCCGGCAATTCCCCACGGTGCTCTCGAAGGGCGATACAACCTTCAAGCAAGGTTCAGGCCGCCTGGAGTTCGCGAACGATATCTTCACGCAGAGCGGCCCTCTAGCAGCGCGCGTAATAGTCAACCGCGTTTGGGGCTGGCATTTCGGCAAGCCGCTGGTCGCGACGGAAAGCGATTTTGGATGGCAGGGTGAAAAGCCTTCTCATCCGGATTTGCTGAGTGATCTATCAGCGCGTTTCCTTGCGAACGGACTTTCGCTCAAATGGCTCCATCGGCGGATTATGCTGTCAGCGGCGTATCGGCAATCGAGCCATCCGCGCGCGGATGGTCTTGCGGCCGACCCGACCAACATCCTGGTTTGGCGCATGAATCCACGGCGGCTCGACATCGAGGCGTATCGCGACAATCTGCTACGGATATCCGGGGACTTGGAAGATAAAATACCCGCTCTATCGTTCGATCTCGACGCGCCCACCAACCATTTGCGAACGGTTTACGGGCGTGTGAGCCGCGGGCGTCTGAATACGCTTTTGGCCCTCTATGACTTCCCCGATCCCGTGATGACCGCTCCCAAGCGCGAACTTACCACCTCGCCCTTACAGCAGCTATTCGTCATGAATAGCCCGTTCATGCAGGAGCGCGCGGCCGACCTGGTCAAGCGGGTGGACACCGCGCCCGAGATGACCGCGAAAGTCCGCGGCATGTACCGCGACGCCCTGAACCGCAATCCGATGCCGAAGGAACTCGACGCGGCGCTAACTTATCTGGACAAAGGAACGCTCACGCAATTCGCGCAGGCGTTGCTGGCATCGAATGAGGTAATTTTTTGGCCATGATTTCGACAAACAAACTGAATCAGCTTTCGCGGCGCGAATGGATCGCGTCCTTAACCGGTGGTCTAGGCGCTGTGGGTCTAGCGGGTATGCTCTCCGAGGAGCAACTGCGGGCGGCGCCATCGGTTGGAGCGGCCCCGAAGTTCCCGGATCTTCCCGCAAAGGCCAAACACAACATTGTACTTTTCATGGTGGGCGGGCCGTCCCAGCTGGACATGTTCGACCACAAGCCGGCGCTCATGAAATATCACGGTCAGCGGCCCCCGTCAGTCGACCTGCGCACCGAACGCACAACCGGCGGCCTGCTACCCTCGCCGTTCGAGTTTAAGCAGTATGGGCGCAACGGTGTCTCTGTGAGCAGTCTGCTGCCGAACCTGGCTTCGACGATCGACGAAATCTGCGTGATCAAGTCGATGTATACGTTCAACCCCACGCACGTACCGGCGCGCAGCTTGTTCCATACGGGTAACATTGCGGCTACCCGGCCGTCCATGGGTTCATGGATTTCGTACGGACTAGGCAGTGAAAACAAGAATCTGCCGGGATTCGTTGTGCTCGGTCCCGGCCAGAACAGCGGCGGTGGATTGGCGCGCGCCGGCTTCCTTCCCTCGCAACATCAGGGGACCAATTTCGACGATTCGGTGACCGCGCCGGATAAGATGATCCGCTACCTGCAGAACAAAGATCTCGACAGAGACGCACAGCGGCGGCAGTTGGATTTGATTCAAACCATGAATCGCGGACACGAGCGGATGTTCGGACAGGACGAATACCTGGAAGGCCGAATCCAATCGATGGAAACGGCTTACACCATGCAGTTTGAAGCTACGGATGTCTTCGATATCAACAACGAATCCGAAGCGGTCCGCAAGGAATACGGCGATACGCCGTTCGCGCACGGGTGCCTGCTGGCGAGGCGGCTGGTGGAGCGCGGTGTCCGAACCGTGCACGTCTACTACGGTCCCGGTCAGCCATGGGACGATCACTCGCACATTAACAAGAATTTGACCGAGCGGTGTCCGGACATGGATAAAGCGTCCGCAGCGCTGGTGAAGGACCTCAAGCAGCGGGGCCTCCTGGATGAAACGCTGGTTGTGTGGGGCGGTGAATTTGGCCGCACGCCAGTGTCGGAGAGCGGGGATGGCCGGGACCACAACCCTTATGGCTTCACCATGTGGATGGCCGGTGGCGGCGTGAAGGGTGGCATCTCATATGGCGAAACCGATGAGTTCGGCTTCAAAGCGGTCGAAAACAGCGTATCGATCCACGACCTGCACGCGACCATGCTGAATCAAATGGGAATTGATCATAGGAAGTTGACCTACCGGTACGCAGGCCGCGATTTTCGGTTGACCGATGTCTATGGAGAAGTAGTGCGTGACATCCTGGTTTAATTCAATCTGGTTTAATTCAATCTTGTTTAATTCAATCCGAATCCCCCTACTTTCGGCAGCGCTCTTAGGCTCCACGCTCAGCTTTGCAACGGCCGGCGACTATTTTCCACCATCGGATAAAGACGGTGGCTGGCGAACTTTGGTGGACGCAGGCGAGATCCGGAAACAGGCAGGCATGGATCTCGCCCGGCTGGACCAGGCGTTCGAGTTCCAAAAGGAAACCAGTCAGCACGGGGGGCTGGTCGTCGTTCGGCATGGGTATCTCGTCTATGAGAAATACTTCGGCAAAGGAAACCGCGAAGCCCACCCCGACATGGCTTCGATCGGCAAAGCCTTCACTAGCGTCTCCTCCGGCATCATGCTGAAAGAGAAACGCGACCAGATTCCAGACGGCCTTGAAACGAAGGTTTTCACTGAAAAATACCTGCCGCAGGCTTTCCCTTTAGACGATCCGGCAAAAGCGGATATCAAACTCGGCCAGTTGCTTTCCATGTCAGCGGGCTTGCACGGCGAGGGCGGCAATCCGGGAATCGTAGACGGCATCAACCAGAAACTCGATCCCATCCAGCGCCCCTCCGGGCCTATGGACCAGGATCTTAGCGCCCTCCACACACCCATGTGGACAAAGCCTGGCGGCGGCTATTCTTACGCGTCCAGTTCCCCGCACATCGCATCGATCGTACTTCGTAATCTGACCGGCATGGAGATGCAGCAATATATCCAGGAGAAGCTGGCGGGACCAATGGGATTCGGGGCTTGGGGTTACGCGCTGCATCGGAACGGCAACACGCTTCCCCATACTCCCGGCGGCGGCAGCATCTCCTTGAGAGCCACCGACGCGGTGAGGCTTCCGTATTTATTGCTGCACAACGGCAAGTGGGGCGATCGGCAGCTGGTTCCGGCAGACTATGCCGCCCTGTGCGGCAAGCCGTCTCCTTACAACCCGCATTCGCCCATGGGCTTCATGTTTGAACAAAATGCGGACGGCCACGTTTTTGGAGCGCCAAAGGATGCCTATTTCAAATCGGGCGCGGGCGGCTCAGCAATCTATATCGTTCCTTCGCTGGATCTGGTGATGTACAAAATGGCTGCCAGTGACGCTCAGCTCAGTCCGGAACTCACCGGTCTCCCGTTAGGCTATGAACCCGACCATTCGCGCGACAACTGGAAGCCGCTTCCTCACGATCAGTTTCACGACGGTCCTGTGGGAGGCGATGACAGCGTGCGCAGATTGCTTGAGATGGTAGTCGCCGCGGTAATCCAGTAGGCCCCTATGCGTTTCTTCCTCTTCGCCGTTCCCCTTGTTTCAGTGGGCTTCGTATACGCTGCCGATCTTCCTAAGGAAACGGTACAGGAACAATTCGCAAAAAGGGCGGCCAGACTCTGGTCTCTTCAGCCCGTAGTAAAGCCACCGGCGCCGGCCGGCGCCGCTACGAATCCGATTGACGCCTTTATCGCCGCGGATTACAAAGCCAAAGGTCTGGCGCCCGTGGGCAAAGCCGACAAGCTGACGCTTCTTCGCCGGGTCTATTTCGACCTGGTTGGCCTCCCTCCGACAGTTGCCGAGCAGGACGCCTTCCTGGCCGACCAATCTCCGGATGCCTATGAACGCGTAGTAGACCATCTTCTTGCGGATGAGCAGCACGGCGTGCGCTGGGCCCGCCATTGGCTGGACGTGCTTCGCTACGCGGACCTGGACGGCCTGGACGGGTCCGTGATGCCCGCCTCCAATGGAATCTACCTCTGGCGGGACTGGGTGATCCGAGCGCTCAATCACGACATGCCCTACGACGAATTCGTGAGGGCGCAGATTCTCGGAAATCGTAACAAGCCCGAGATCGCGACAAGCAACGGCGGCCGCAGATCCCGGGTGGAAGGCAGCGTGGAGGACACGTTCGCGCTCGGTTTTCTGGCGCGTTCCGCGATCACGCGCAATGACAAAGATCATGATGTGCCGTTCGGCGCGGTGGAGACGATTTCGACGGCGTTCATGGGTATGACCGTCGGCTGCGCGAAGTGCCACGATCACAAGTTCGATCCCATCACGCAGAAAGACTTCTACGCCATGAAAGCGATCTTCGATCCGCTGGTGCTGAAGAACGTAATGACCGCGACGCCTGCGGAGATCTTCGCGAATGGTGAAAAGCTGGCCGAGTTCAAGAAGAAGAGCGCGCCCATAAACGAAGCCATTGAGGTGTTGATAGGCCCCTACCGCACTAAGCTTTACGAAGAACGCGTTGCCCTGCTCACGCCGGACGTTCAGGCTGTGATCCGCAAGCCGGACAAAGACCGGACACCCTCCGAGGAGAAACTAGCGGACGATTACTTCCCGGTGCTGCGCATCGATCCGAGCAAGATCAAGCAGATCATGACCCCGGAAGAGACCGCCCAATATGACGCCCTGCTGAAACAACAGCGCGCTTTGGGGCGTGTCGCAGCGCTGCCGTCCTACTGGACCGTGGAGGAAGACCCGGCTCTGTTGAAACAGAAAAGTTACATTCTCACTACAGGAGATCCGAAACGCCCGGAAATGGACAAGCCTGTGGAACCCGGTTTTCCGTTTCAGCCGGCAAATATGGATTTCCGCGATGGCCGGCGAGAGTCGTTTGTCGATTGGCTTACCGCGCCCAAGAACCCGCTATTCGCCCGCGTTGCGGTCAACCGCGTTTGGGGTTGGCATTTCGGGGAGGGTCTGCAACGCGTAACCAGTGATTTCGGGATGCTGGGCGGCAAGCCTTCTAACCAGAAACTGCTTGACTATCTTGCCGCCGAGTTCGTCTCGCACGATTACAGCATGAAGTGGCTTCATCGGCTGATCGTGACATCGGACACATACCGGCTTTCTTCCAAGACGGAAGGTCCGCAGGTTACGAGGAACCGAAAGATCGACGCCCGAGATACATACCTCTGGCATTTCCGCTTGCAACGTCTGGATGCAGAGCCAATCTGGGATGAGATTCATTTTGCCTCGGACGATCTGGATCTGGCCGTCGGTGGTAAGTCGTTTCAACTTACCGTCGCGGACCAGAAGCAGAGTATCTTTCTTCCGAAAGATCAGGTGGCCGATCCGCACGCGAATCGCCGCGGTGTCTATCTAACGCGCGGTTATATTCCAAGCACGGACGTGATGAACAATTTCCTCACCTCCTTCGATGTCGATGACGGACGGACCCCGTGTCCCATTCGCACTCAGACCGTTACCGCTCCTCAGGCGCTTTTCACCATGAATAACGATCTGGTGGAGAGAGAGTCCGAGCGCCTTGCCGAGTTGGTGGTCAAAGAATCCTCGGGAGACCTGAACAGTGCCGTTACGTCGGCCTATCGACGGACTGTGGGCCGAAAGCCTTCGGGCTCCGAACTGGATTATGCCCTGACCTTTATCGAGAACGATCCGGCGCGCATGAAAGAGTTGGCGTGGCTGCTGTTCAACTTGGACGAATTCATCTACGTGAGGTGACCGATGGACAATCTTAAAAACTTGTATCCATGCGGGAAGATCGCCCGGCGCCGCTTTATGTTCCAAGCCGCGGCCGGATTCATGGGTTCCGCTTTAAGCTCGCTCTGGGCCGAAAATGGGCAGTTGATGCAGGACGCGCGGCTGCCCGGTAACGCCCCCGCGAAATCCGTGATCTTCCTGTTCATGTGCGGTGGCGTGAGCCACATCGACACTTTCGATCCGAAAGACAACAAACACGCAGGCAGGATCATGGATGCGATCGGGTTCGGAGACAACAACGCCCCGATGAAGCGGCCCGTGATTCCGATCCTGCGTACGTTCATGCAGTACGGCCAATCGGGTATCCCCGTCTCGGACTGGTTTCCCAATGTGGGCGAAACCATCGACGACATCGCGGTTGTCCGGTCCATGTACTGCCACCAGACAAACCATTTCCCCGCAGTGCTGGAAGGCGCGACGGGCAAGCCCTTGCGGCAGTTCGAGCATCCCTGCCTGGGAAGCTGGGTTTCTTACGCACTCGGAACAGCCAACAGAGACCTGCCGACGTTCGTGAATATGGGTAGGCCCTCCTCCCCTGTTCAGTTGTCCGGCGGCTATCTGGGCGCGAGTTACTCCGCGACTCCGTTTCAGGCCGGCGACGTGCCGATACCGAATTTGCTCCGTCCCAAGAGCTCGGACCGCAAGCAGCGCGATCGCGAGATGAAGGCCCTATTCGAGCTCGATAAGCAGTTCCGTGCGGATTACGAAAGAGAGAGCGAAATAGCGGGGCGCACAAGAGCGTTCGAACTCGCGGGCAGCATGATGCTGAAAGCGCCGACCATCGTCGATTTCTCCACGGAGCCCGAGTATGTCAAGGACATGTACGGCATCGGCGCCAAGGAGACCGATGACTTCGGCCGGCAGTTACTCCTCGCGCGCCGGCTTGCGGAGAACGGCGTCCGCTTCATTCAGATCTGCCATTCGGGCGGCGGCAACGGCGGTTGGGACGCTCATGACGACATGAAGACCCATGGACCGCTATGCCGCGCCGTCGACAAGCCCATCTCCGGCTTGATCCGGGATCTGAAGCAGCGTGGCATGCTCGACAGTACCTTAGTCGTATTCACCAGCGAGTTCGGCCGCACTCCCTGGTCGCAGAACACGACCGGCCGTGACCACAATGCCATGGGCTTCACCTCGCTCCTTGCGGGCGGCGGAGTGAAAGGCGGAGTAGTTGAAGGCGCAACTGACGAAGTGGGTTACAAAGCGGTCGAGAAACCGCACTACATTGCTGACCTTCAATCTACGATCCTGCGGCAAATGGGATTGAACTACAAGAAAATGGACTTCGTACTCAACGGCCGGCCCTTTCACCTTGTGGAAGAAGGCTTAGGGCCGATCGAAGCGATTCTTGGTTAAGTTGGCTAATACCGGAATCGAAGACTAAACTCAATGTTCCGCGGCTGATTCGTTTGCGGATTCGTGAACTGTCCGTAGGCGGCGCTGGTAATGCCGTTCGTCAATCCGCCCAGGAGGTGCCGGTTGGCAATGTTGAAAGCTGAAGCGCGGAATTCAAAGTTCTTGTTTTCCCTGTCGCCAATCGGAAAATCCTTGCTGAGGGCGACGTCTTCACTCAACTGAATCGGCTGGCGTAAGTTGGGGATATAAGCCGGAACATCGCCGAACACTCCGTTGGCAGGCTGAATGAAAGCCGCCGGATTCAGGTATCGGCTGGTCGGATCCTTGGAGTTGAAGTTCGGATTCAGCAAGGGCTGACCGGGCACGTAGCTCGGCCGCGCGTTACCTGCGCCGTACAAGTTCTGTCCCGCGGTGACTTGAATCGGGTTGCCGCTTTGATAATGCTGCACCGCGGAAGCACGCCAATTTCCCAAGACGGCGTTTATAGCGGGATGCAAGTTAGCGCCGAACGATTTACCTTTCCCGAAAGGCAGATCGTAGATTGTCGCGGCGGAGAATACGTGAGGCCGATCCGAGCTTGAGATGGACTTCTCTGTATTGCTTGCATATACGTTGATCGAAGTGTTATTTGAAATGAACTTCGAGAACGTATAGGACACCAGCAAGTACAAGCCGCGCGAATAGTTGTGCTGAAAGCTACTCTCGAATGCGTGCCATGTGCTATGGCCGCCGTTAGTCGTGCCGCCAAAGCCCAGGCTGTATTGTGGGAAGGGAGCCAGCGACTGGGCTAGCGTCCGGGTCGTCGGGTATCCCGCATAGGGCAGGCGGTAACCGCTATTGATAACGATTGGATTGGACAAGACGCTGCTCAGCGGCGAGGAGAGCAGGCTTCCATAAATCCCGATGTATTTCGGGTCCAGCTGGTTGTAGTTCTGGCTGGACTGCAACTGATTGCCCAAGTTTGCGTGGTAGCTTCCGCGAATCAAAGTTTTCGGAGATATGCTGTGTTCAATCGTAAAGTTGTAATCGTAGAACTGCCCCACCTGGCCATCCGAAACGTAAGTCGGGCTGCCGAAGTTCTGGATCGTAGGACTGACAATCGGAGGCTTCCCGGCCGTAACCAAGTTGCCGAAAGTGTTGTAACCGTCCTTCAGTAAGAACGAGACCCCGCTCGAAAGGAAATCGCCGACCGCATTGAAGCTGCCTCCAAAGCCCTGAATCCCGTTATCGGCATTTCCATCTTCACGATTGGAATCATAGAGAATGCCGCCGCCACCACGAATCACAGTTTTCGCGGATACCTGGTACGCAAATCCAAGGCGCGGCCCCCACGCGTTCTTTCGGGCCCTCAGCAGGGTAGTACGGCCTGTCCGGCCATCGCCCGTGCCTGCAAAGATCAACGCGCCCGGCAAGTTTCCAGCGCCCGGGTTCGGGACGGTGGGGTCGAAGTTGCTGTTCTGAAAGTTCTCTTCCCGGCGCGGCAACGGCAGATCGTATCGCAGGCCGATGTTTACTGTTAAGCGGCTGGAAACCTTGATATCGTCCTGAACGAATCCCGCATAGTAGGGGAAAATGTAGTTGATATTTGCCCCATAGTTGAAGCTTCCTCCCGAAGCCGTACCCAGCAGGAAGGAAGCGTAATCGAAGCCAGTGGTTCCGCTTACGGTCGGATTGCCCGTTGCGCCCGAGCCGAAGTTGGCGCTTCCGGCGCAACCATTGCAGTCCTGGCGCGAATAGGTGGCACGAACAAATTCAAACCCGGCTTTTAAGGAGTGTTTACCCTTCAGCCACGTAGCCGTGTCGGAAAAGCTAATCGTTTTGCCCGGGGAGCGCGTTGAGATATTGGTATTCCGGTTGCCGTAGGTGCCCAAAGAGTACGCGCTGTAATTGGGCGATTTTCCATAGCTCAGTACCCCAGGAATCGCGGTGGCTTTTCCATACGTGCCATCGATAGCGCCCAGATTCGTGTTGCCTTGCTCACCGAGATCGCGCTGGTTATAACCGAAAGCGAAATGGTTCAGCAGGTTGCTGGAGAGCGTCTGATCGCCGTTCAAGCGGACCCATTTCGTGGCGCCGAACTCCTGAAAGGCTTCGCTAACCGGCCCGGGGATGGGGCCAACCAGGGTATAGCCGTTAAAGTATTGGCGGCTGAAAACGCCACTGAAATGCATGTTCTGAGTCGCGTTGTAGTCGCCTTTTACAGCGTAAACACCCTGGTTTTCTCCGGGTGTTCGGGAACCGTTATTCACAATAGCGTTATTGTTTAGAAAACCGTTCGGGTTGCTGGGAAGGGGCACATAGCTTTCAATCAGCGAAGCAACCGGATTGATGCGGCTGGGGCAAATTACGTTCAGTACCCCGGCGCAGGAAAGACGCTGGCGTTGACTGGCATCGCTAATCAGATTGCCGCTCGCATCGAATGGGTCATACAAGGGAATTACCGCGCCTCTTGAGTCGGTCAGGCCGCGGAAGTCTCCGTTCCGGAACGCGGCTGGCGCAAGGCTGATCAGCCCCGAATTGGACACGTCTTTCGCGCGGGAACGCTCGCCGGAAAGAAAGAAAAACGCCTTATCGCGCAGGTCGATCAGCTTCGGTATTCGGATCGGGCCGCCGAAGCTTGCTGCCTCCAGATTCTGATTGTGAATTACCGGATGTGCAACGGTGGGAGCAGTGTAAAAGAAGCCGGAAGCATTTAACGCCTGATTCCGGATGACGCCAAACACGGTCCCGTGAAACTCGTTCGTTCCCGACTTTGTGGTGTAGTTGAGAATGCCGTTCGAAGCGCGCCCAAATTCCGCCGAGTACGCGCTTGTCTGGACCTTAAACTCTTCAATTCCTTCCGCGCTTACCACGCGCATCTGGGGGTCGTTCTTGCGCTCGCTCTGGGACTCTGAACCGTCGAGTAACTGGCTGGCGCCGTTGGCCAAACCGCCCGCGATGCGGATGTTCGCGCCCGTGCTGTCAGGGTCGCTCGCGATATTGGAATTCACCCCGGGAGCAAGAGCTGTAAAGGCCACATTGCTGCGCAGGCCGCCGTTGGCAAACAGCGGCAAGTCGTTGATTGCTCTGTTGCTGATCACCTGGCCGAGATCGCTTCTGTCAGTCTGCAAAAGCGATACATTAGCCTGGACTTCGATCACGTCCTTGGTCGATCCTAGTTGAAGCGTTACATCAACGTGAGTGGTCGTGTTCACGTCCACGTGAACTTGCGGCGTTTCCGACCCGCGGAAACCTTCTTTGGATACTGTTAACTGATAGTCGCCTGCCGGAAGGTTCACGATCGTATACGTTCCAGCAGCGCCCGACACCACGTCGCGAGAGAGATTGGTAGAAGGGTTCTTCAGAACGATTTTCGCGTCTGGGACCATCCCGCCGGAACTATCGGTAACGACGCCGCTGATGGTACCGCGGTCCTGGGCTAGCGCTAAACACGGCAAAAACAGGCAAAGTAGCGAGATGCGGCGGAATGTCGTCATGGACTTCTTGCTCCCAACCTTCAGCATGTTGGAGAGCCTATCACACGGGGGAGTGAACCGGATAGTTCACTTGAACTAAGCGCCGTTCGTCACCGCCCGACACCACACGAATGCGAGGGCCGAGGCCATCCCGGATTACTTCGCGTCCCGACCGTTTCACCCAACAGCCAATTGTTTTCCTTGCCGCTGCGCTCATTAGTACCAGGGCCGTCGTTGCAGTTGATCGCTACGTCCACCAAACCGTCGTTGTTGAGATTCCCGAAGCTGCGCCTCTCGCGGCGAACGGTACCGGAAGATCTCGCCACTTAAACTGGACGCGTCTTCGAATTTCCCTTTCCGGTTGTGCATCAACGTCATTGTTGAAGTTGCCGATAGTCACGCCCACTCCATATCCTGCCCGCGCAAACCCCTCGGCTAAGGTTAGATCCGTGAAAGTGCCATCGCCGTTGTTTCGAAACAGGCTATTCCAATAGCGTGGATCGGACTTATCGGGTTTCGAGCCGCGCGGCGCCGCTCACGAAAAAGAGAATCCGCGGAACGGGCGGCGGCGCGAGCGCCGCTAGAAGGATCTTCGCCGCAAGGATTCGGATTGTATCGTAATGTCGTGATTTACAATCGGTCTGAAATGCTCAGTCGCCTCTTAGCTCTGGGAACGCTCGCTTTGCTGGCGCATGGCCAGACACGGAAGCAGGCGGAACAGGCCTTCGACTCCGGCAGGTATGCCGACGCAGCCCGATTGTTCGAGAAAGACTATCAGGAAAGTTCTCGCTGCGCCGCGCTTTTCGGTTTGGGCCTTTCTCAGTACCGTCTCCACAAGATTGATGCCGCACTGATTGCGTTTCAGTCTTCAATCCAGTGCGACCCCAAGCTGACCCTCGCTCATATCGCAATCGGGGAAGCGTATTCCGAGCGGCACAACAATAAGGAGGCGCTCACCGCGTACTTGGAAGCTTTAAAGCTGGAGCCTGAAAACAGGGCCGCCCTGCGGGCCGCGGCTTCTATCTACCTGCAAGAGAAGCTTCCGCAGAAAGGTGTCGAAATGCTGGAAGTTCTGGTCAAGGTTGCGCCCGCAGATGCGCAAGCCCATGCGGATCTTGGCGCAGGATACATGGCAACAGGGAACCAGGAAGGCGCCGAACAGCACTATCGGGACGCACTTCGCCTGAACCCGGATAGCGCCACGGCTCGGCTGGGCTTGGCGTCGATACATCTGCGAAACGGCGACGCGGGGCGGGCCATTGAAGCGCTGCGCGAAACGGTCAAACTGATTCCTACAGCGTATGAACCGCACTTCCTGCTTGGCTCAGCCTATAACCGGCAGGGCCGCTATCAAGAAGCCGCCGATGAGCTGGAAACAGCTTTGCGGCTGGGTAGTGAAGATACTGAAGTGTATTACCATCTGGCTCGCGCCTATGGCGGTTTGGGGCGGACCGAAGACCGCGGCCGTGCCCTCAAGAAGTTCACCGAGCTCACAAAAAAGACAAAAGCAGACACGGCAGTTCAGCTCCAGGCTCTTAAACTGATGGAACAAGCGGGCTCCTTCGTGGACGCGGGGGATTTACCTGCCGCAGCGTCGCGGCTGGAACAGGCACGTGAACTTCGGCCCGCTGACGACGCGCTCCTGTTTCGCCTTGCGAGCGTTTATTATGATCTTCAGAAGTATGCCATCGCGCGTAATTACGCGGAGGAGGCAATCAGCCTGGCTCCTTCGAAGTGGCTAAACCATTACCTGCTGGGGTTGATCGAAATCCAGAACAAAAGCTGGCAACAGGCTCGTGCCAGTTTGCAGATTGCGGCACAGCTGAATCCCTCGGCAGTAGAGGTGCAAAAGGCTTTGAAAGAAGTCCGCTAAGATCGGCGGGCCTTCTTGAAAGCTGTTCGCTCGATAACGCCGGCGCCTTCCCTCACCGTCACCAGTTGATCCGCGGATAAATTCGTTACGGTCTCTTTCCCGCCGTTAGGCCACCTGATTTCCAGGTTGACCTCACTCGCTGCTCCCAGGCCGAAGTGCAGACGCGAATCGCTCGCTGAGTAGAAACTCGATTGGCTGAGCACTTCCTGCGCCTGAATCTTGCCCCCATAGTGAGCGGTTACTCGCGCGCCCACTGCACCGCGGTTGCTTTTCACTCCGATGAGTTTCACTTTCAGCCAATGATGATTCCCGCTCACGTCGTTCCGCAACAAAGATGGCGGTTCGTTCAGGTTGACGATCAGAACGTCCATGTCGCCATCGTTATCGAAGTCACCGAAAGCGCAGCCACGGCTGCAATGCGGCGTCGCGATCCCGGGCCCTGCAGTTTCAATCAGTTCTTCGAAGCGGCTGTTTCCCAAATTGCGGAAGATCGTTCGCGGTGTTTTCATGGGATACCGTTCCAGCCTCCGAGCAAGCTCCGGATAGACGCCGCCCGTCACGATGAAAAGGTCGGGATTTCCATCATTGTCCAGATCCACAATACCCGCGCCCCAACCGATAAAGCGCGTCTCCACTCCTAACCCACTGGCAACGGTGAGGTCCTCGAAATTGTCCTTTCCAGTGTTGCGGTAGAGCACGCTCGTATCGTCTACAAAATGTGTTTTCAGGATGTCCAGGTTACCATCGAGATTGAAGTCGCCAATCCCGACCCCCATACCAGCCTGCTCCTGGCCGTCCTCATTGAGCGCCACGCCCCACTCCAGACCGGCATCGGCGAAGGTACCGTTCTTCTGATTCAGCAGTAAAAAGCTAGGGGTGGAATCGCACGCTACGTAAATATCCGGCCAGCTGTCATTATTGAAATCGGCAGCCACGGCAGTCATCATGTAGCTGCCCTGGCACTTGGTTACTCCGGATTCCGTGCTGACATCGGTGAAGGTTCCGTCGCCGTTGTTGCGGTAGAGGGCGGCCACTCCCGGCGGTAGACCTCTGGGTCCACAAATTACAGGAAGTCCCTGCCAGTTGCAGTTCGAATTCGCGCCAGGTTTGGGCACGGATTCGAGACTGAAATCGAGG
>JALYXI010000281.1 GCA_030947245.1 Acidobacteriota bacterium | reverse complement strand
CTGAGATCACCACGGCCGGTCTGCCCCGGGATGCCGATTCTATTCCTTCGCCTGCCGTCCGGCAACCTGGGCCCATCACTTCCGACCACACTGCTGAAGAGTACATGGCGAAGGTGGAAACCGTTCGCGAGGGAATGCGCCGGGGAGATTTCTACGAGGTCGTGCTGCGCCAAACTTTCTCCACGCCATATTCCGGGAAAGCGAGCGAACTTTTCGAACGCATGCAGGGCGCTAATCCCAGCCCCTATGAGTTCCTTCTCCAGTTTGGCTCGGAGCAACTGGTCGGCGCCAGCCCGGAAATGTTTGTCCGCGTGGAAGGCCCTCGCGTTGAGACCTGCCCGATTGCCGGTACCGCCCGGCGCTCCGGGGATGCGATGCAGGATGCCGCGGGAATCCGGGACCTGCTGAATTCTGCCAAGGAAGAATCCGAGCTGACCATGTGCACCGACGTGGACCGCAACGATAAGAGCCGGGTTTGCGAACCGGGTTCGGTGAAGCTGATCGGGCGGCGGCTGATTGAATCCTATGCCGGCCTGTTCCACACGGTCGATCATGTGGAAGGCATTCTTCAGGAAGGCTTCGATTCGCTCGATGCATTCTTAAGTCACATGTGGGCGGTGACTCTGATCGGCGCGCCGAAAAAGGCGGCTGCGGAAATGATCGAATCGCTCGAAAACAGCGCGCGCGGCTGGTATGGCGGCGCGGTGGGGATGCTGAAGCTGAATGGAGACATCAATACCGGCATCCTGATCCGTACCACGTACTTGCGGGATGGCATCGCGGAGTATCCCGCCGGCGCCACGCTGCTGTACGATTCCGACCCCGCGGCCGAAGAAGCCGAAACGCGTCTGAAAGCTACGGGATTTTTCCGCTTGCTGGGTCCGGCTCCCGCCAGTAGAAAAGAGGAAGCGGTGGAAACCGGCGGGCCGAAACTCCTGCTGGTGGATCACAACGATTGCTTTATCCACACACTGGCGAATTATGCTCGCCAGACTGGCTCCAGCGTGGTCACTTACCGCGCCGGTTTTCCGCTCGATATGCTGGGCACCCTGGCGCCGGACTTGATTCTGATCTCACCGGGACCGGGCCGGCCTGCGGATTTCGGAATGACCGCCCTCGTTACCCGCGCCATGGATCTTGAAATTCCGCTCTTCGGAGTTTGTCTGGGCCTGCAAGGCATTGTGGAGGCGTTTGGCGGCGAACTGGGCGTTCTGGATTATCCGGTTCACGGGAAGCCCTCGGCCATACGCCATAACGGCGAGGGCGTCTTCGAAGGCCTGCCCCAGAGCATCGCCGTGGGGCGCTATCACAGCCTGTTCGCGAAACGCGAGAGCCTTCCGGCGTGTTTAGAAATCACGGCGGAAACCGAGGACGGCGTCATCATGGGCGTCCGCCATCGCGGCCTTCCCATCGAAGCGGTGCAATTCCACCCGGAAAGCCTGTTGAGCGCCGGGGGCAACTACGGCCTCCGGATGATGCGAAATGCTTTGCGGATTGCAGTTCCGGTGCATAGCCGGAAATAGGAACGGCCGCCACGCCGTCTCTCCTCGAATCTGCGATGCATTACAACCAGGTCGCGGTAGCTGATTTGTGGCGGACGTATTGACGCAGGCACAAGATAACCTGCGCCAAAGCCCATGATAGTCTGGTTCCGCAATGCCTTTCCGGTCCATCTTGTGCGTATTTGCCGCAGCTGCAGTGCCTCTGCTTTCCCTCGCGCAAACAGCACCCACCAGTTCTCTTTCAGGGTTGGTCACCGACCCTTCGGGCGCGGCGATCGCCTCTGCCGTAGTCAACCTTACTAATACGGGTACATCACTGAATCGCGAAACGCGTTCCAGTTCCGATGGAAAGTTTGCCTTCCAATTGATCCCCGCCGGTCTGTATGTATTAAAGGTGGAGGCCGCCGGCTTCCGGCAATTCGAACAAACAGGAATCCGCTTGAATGTGGACGTGCCCGCGACCGTGAATGTCGCTCTTTCCGTCGGGTCCCTTTCTGAGCAGGTGACCGTTTCGGAGGACGCGGTGATGGTCAACACGCAGTCCGGGACCCTCACCCAAGTGGTGGACCAGCGCTACATCGAAGAACTGCCGCTAAATGGGCGCAACGCAGCGACACTGGTACGAATGGTGCCCGGCACAGTTTCCGGTGTAGGAACAACAACTGCCGGATACGCAAACACCTCTGAAACTCAGGCCATTTCCGTAAACGGAACCCGCGGCAATGAGGTCAGCTACAAGCTGGACGGAGCCACCCACATGGACAATGTCACCAACCTGAATGCAATCTATCCGAACCCGGACGCGCTGGCGGAGTTCAGCGTGCAAACCAGTAATTACAGCGCGCAGTATGGCGACGCTGCCGGAGCCGTGGTGAACGTGGTGACAAAGTCGGGAACGAACCGGCTGCACGGATCGGCTTTCGAGTTTCTCCGAAATGGAGATCTGAACGCGCGAAATTTCTTTGCCGGTCAGCATGACAACTTAAAGCGGAACCAGTTCGGGGGCGCGCTGGGGGGTCCCATTCTAAAGAACCGGCTGTTCTGGTTTTCTTCCTACCAGGGCACTATCGTCAACAACACGTCTTTCACAAATACGGCGACGGTTCCCAACGCGCAGCAACGGAACGGCGACTTTTCCGGCCTGAAAGCAATTGTCGATCCGCTCACTAGTCAGCCCTTTCCAGGCAACATGATTCCGGCCGACCGCATTTCGCCCATCGCCCGGAATCTCCTGACGAAAGTGCCGCTCCCTACCAGCACCACAGGGCTGCTGTTCTACCCTCGCCCGGACCAGTTCCGCACCCACCAGGGCCTCGGTAAGTTGGATTACAATCTTTCCAACCACTTAATCAGCGGCAGCTTTTTCGCGGTTAACTACGACGATCCGGGTTGGAACGGCGGCGGCACGTTGTTGACCACGCGCATCGGCCAGCGCCAGACAACACGCGATGTGAAAGGCCAGGATATCTGGACCATCAATCCACATGTGATCAACACCTTCATCGCGAGCGCGCTTTACCTGGATTCCTATAATACGAACCGCTCTCCTTTCACAATTCAGGATTTCGGGACCCTTGCGATTGCAAGGCCGGCGGCCGATGCCGCGGAACTGGAATTGAGCGTCACCGGTTACGGTGGATGGGGCAGCGTAACCAACTCCCCTCCCGGCCAGTGGATTCGGCGCAATGTCGAACTGTCCGACACGGTTCACTTGGTGAGCGGGCGTCATCAGGCGCTCTTCGGGGCTGAAGTGACGCCCTATATTGTTTTCGATTCCAGCACGAAGTTCCAGCAGAGCGGCGGATTTAGTTTCTCCGGACAAACTACCGGAAATGGCCTGGCTGATTTGCTGTTAGGCAAAGTTTCCACCTTCACGCAAAGCGCCGGGAAGTTCAAGAAGACGCGCGGGCAGGAGTTCAGTTTGTTTGTGGAAGACAACGTTCGGGTGACGGACCGCCTGACAGTGAATCTGGGAATTCGTTGGGATCCGTTTCTGCCGTATTACGATGACCTGAATCAGGTCACCGGCTTCCGTCCTGGTTATCAATCGCAACGGTTTCCGTTGGCGCCTGCGGGATTGATTTTCCCCGGTGATCCAGGCTTTCCCACCGGCGGGATGAATACGAATTGGAACAACATTGCCCCGCGATTCGGCTTCGCGTGGACCGCGCGGGGCTCTTCGCGGCCCACAACCGTGCGCGGCGGTTACGGCCTCTTTTACGTCCGGCCCTTTCCGAGGCTGTATAACAACTTTGTTGAGAATGCCCCTTTCAGCCCTTCGGTAACGCTGACGGGCGTGGATCTTGCAGATCCGTATGGTTCGGCCGGCGTTAAGAATCCGTTCCCGCCGTTTGCTCCGCTGCCCTTAGGCAAAGATTCCACCTTCGTGAAACCGACTGCGGTCGCGTTTTTCCAGACTGATTGGCGCGTTGGATACTCCCAGGCATGGAATCTGACAGTGGAGCAGCAGCTTGGCGCCAATTACCTGGTTCGCTTAGCGTATGTCGCAAACAAAGGAACACATCTGCAGAGCTTCGCTGAGTTGAACCCGGCAATTTATGGGTCCGGCGCAACGCTGCGGAACACCGATGCCCGGCGACCGTACGCGCCCAATTTCGCGTCCATCAAGGAATTAGTGGATAACGCGAACTCCAGCTACCAATCGCTCCAGGCTACAATCGAAAAACGTTTCAGCCGGAACTTCTCCTTTCTGGCTTTCTACACGTGGTCAAAAGCAATCGATACAGAATCCGTGAACAACCAGTTCACCATCTCGAATCCAAATCCTTTCGACCCCAATTTCAATCGCGGAGTTGCTGATTTCGATGTGCCGCACAACTTCCGGCTAACTGGGATTTATGACATTCCGCGGCTTTCCGGGCAGCCGGCTTGGCTGCGCCAAGCGGCCGGCGCCTGGAGGATCAGCCAAATTCTGGATTGGCGCAGCGGGACTCCGTTCGGGTTGTCCTCAGGCATCGATAACTCCTTTAGCGGTGTCGGGCAGGACCGCGCCGATTTGATTGCAAATCCAAAGCTCTCGAACGATCGCCCGCAGGGTGCCGTGATTCAGCAATACTTCAACGTTTCCCTGGTGCGCACCAATGCTCCCGGGACGTTCGGCAATTCGCCGCGTAACTTTCTGCGGAATCCAAGAGTGTTCAACACCGACGCGGCTTTGGAAAAGAATTTTACCTTGCGGGAGGGCTTGCGGCTCCAACTGCGTGGGGACGCATTCAACCTCTTCAACAACACCCACCTGAACCAGCCGGGAACCACGGTGAGCGCGGCCAGTACGTTTGGAGTAATCACTTCCGCGGGAGAACCGCGCATTTTGCAGGTGAGCGCGCGCATCAGCTTTTAGCGGCAGCGGCCAGCCGGTGGGTTATCAGCGTAGACTGTTCGGGATCCGGCCAAGGCTGTAGTACGCCTGCTCAAGACCGTCGCTCTTGACCGTGACGATGCGGAAGCCGGAGTCGTCCGGGCCCAGAGGCATGCCGATCGGTCCCGTCACAACCATATCGAACTCGGGCGTTATGCCGTGAGCGTTGCGATGGTAATGACCGGCGAAAAGGTTCTTCACGCCGTATTCGGAAAACAGGTGCAGGTATTTGGCGCGCGCGGTAATCGGGATATTGAAGTACTGATCGGGCTCATCGGGCTTCGCGAGGAACCACGGGATGTGTTGGAAGATCACGATGCGGGCGCCTGTGGATTTCGCTTTTTCGAGTTCGGCGCGAAGCCATTGTTCCTGTAGGGCGGCTTCCTCGGGCACTTTCGCGGGCGAGCCGATGATGCTCGAATCGAGCACGATTCCGTAGATACCTTCGGCTCGGAAACTGTACCAATCGGGACCATAGTTGTCGCGGTAACGGGCGAGAGAAGCGGGGGTGGGTTCGTTACCGACGTCGTGATTGCCGGCCACGTTGTAAAGCTTGATCGCGGGCGAGAGTTGGGCGGCTATGCGATGATATTCGGCGACTTGGGCGGGCGTATGGGCGTTGGTGAGATCGCCGCAGACGATGACGAACATCGGCTTGAGGCGGTTGACGTTGGCGATGAAGAATTCGAAGTTGGCTGTTTCCTGGGTGAAGTTTTGATCCTTGGCATACATGCCGAATTGGGGGTCTGACGCCTGCACGAAGAACGCCTGCGGGAACAAAGGGCAAGCGCTGAGCAGTGCGATAACAAAGAAACGCATGTGCTTACTAGAATGACACTAGCCGGCTGTTCAAGCCCGTTGGCCTACCACGGCATCGCGGCCTTATTTAAAAGTCACGCTGGTATCCGCCCCGAACTTTTTATAAGAGTCGTAACGGATAGAAAGCTTGATACGCTGCGGGCCTCCGCGGAAGAACAAAGTGTCGTCCGCATAAGTCTGGACGGGAAACCAGAAACTGCCGAACCGGCGCCGGATCGTTGTGAATCGCGGAAACAGATTTTCCGACTTGGTCGTGCGGATCTGCGGCACGGCCTGTCCTTCTGAGCGGATCACAGAGTAGTCCTCCTTGCGAACCCAGAGCAGGCCGTCAAACAGCCGCTGCCCCTGCAAAATCTGGCGCGGCTTCACCTGCAACACCCAGCAGGGTTCGCCGTCGATCTGCTCCTCTCCGCGAAACTTCGTTTCGTAAATCGGGAGGAAGTCTTCCACAAGCACGAATGGCTGAATATTGCGGATGTCGGCGAAATCTTCGTCCGTCAGACTTAAATGCTTCAGCGTGGATTGCGGAGAGGAAACCGGCACGTCTTCCCGTTCTTTCACCGGCGAAAAGATCACATCGCGCACCTCACGGTATTCCCCGAGAAGTCCGCCGCGTTCGCTCAACTCTTCAATACGAACCGATTGGCGGTAGGTGAACTGGTTCCGTTCCGCCTCCGTCTGGCTTTCCCGGTGGGCTACAAGCCGCGCAAGGTCCTGGGGCGGACCGGCGGTCTGCCCCGATGCCGATGCTACGATAACAGCGATGGAAAAGCAGGCGAGCCTTCGTAGCTTTTTCCTCACATGCCTGGCCGGATGGTGCGTGCTTTGCGAAGCCGGCTTGGTGTACTCACGTGAGAAGGGCATTCCGGAATGGGTGGCGCTGCCCGTTGTGGCGGCCTTCCTGATCGAATTTATATTTTATCTGGTTCCGGGTTTCGGGTCCGTGCGCGCGGCATTGATACGGAGGTTCCGCCCCGTGACACTGGCGCCATGGCTGGTCTTGAGCGCGGTGGCGCCTTACATGGTCTACTCGCTGGGCACCGGACAGTTTCGATTCACACTCCTGCTGGCTCTTTCGGGCGTGGCCATAGTAGCCAGTTACTGGTTCGTTGTATTCCCGGATAAGGTGCTGGCGGATCTCGGCTTCATCGCGCTGCTTGCGGCGGTAGTTCTGGCGAAGGTTTTTAAGCAGATCTACACGCCGCCATTCCCTCACGTGCAAGTGGACGTCTTGGGGCACCTGATGCTGATCCGGCTGGGCGCTTCCGTGATGCTGCTGCAAAGGCGGTTCGGCGGGATTCGGTTCGGCTTCATTCCTTCGTGGCGGGAGTGCCTGGTGGGCGCCCGCTTCTTTGTTTATTTCCTGCCGGTGGGAATTCCACTGGGATGGTGGCTCGGAATCGTAACGTTTCATGGCAGCCCGGGTCCTCCCTGGCAAGCGCTGGCCGCCTTTTTCGGCATCTTTTGGGTGGTTGCGCTGTCTGAAGAGTTCGTATTTCGCGGAATCTTGCAGCAATGGATGGCGCGTGTGACAGGCAATCGTTGGACGGGTCTTGCAATCGCTTCCTTGGCGTTCGGATTCTGCCACCTCTGGTTCCGCGGATTCCCGAATTGGCGCATGGCGCTGTTTGCCACAGTGGCGGGAGCATTCTGGGGCGAAGCGTTCCACGCCGGACGTGGCATACGCGCCAGCATGGTGGCGCACGCATTGGTGGTCACCACGTGGCTGAAATGGTTAAACTGACCCGCGAATCCGGCCAATGCTTATAATTGTTGCTGCTGAATCTCTCAGGAAAGGACACCTTATGCGTCTCGCCCAAGTTACAATCGCTGCAGTTTCCCTCGGTATGCTCATCCCCGCGATGGGGTATGCCCAAAGCCAATCAGAAACTTCCCGCGCTGTTCAAGGCGGCGGCATATCCGTTCCCGGATGGACCGGAAAGATCGATGCGAACGAGGAGAAGGCGGGACAATCGCTCACCAACGCGAAGCTCGCCAAGGAAGGCGATGACCTGCAGGTCACAACCGGTCCGGCCGTAACCTATTGGAATCCCGCAAACAAAGCGAGTGGCGACTATACGGTGAAGGCTACGTTCAAAGAGCCGAAGTACATGAACTTGAACAGCCACCCGCACCCGTATGGGATTTTCATCGCCGGCAACGATCTGGGAACCGCCCAGCAAAGCTACCTTTACTGCGCTGCATACGGCAATGGAAATTTCATCGTGCGCGGATTTGGACCTGAGCCCTTTCAGATGAACGGCCGGCGAGGCGAGGCAAACGCCGCGGTGAACAAGGCCGCGGGCCAGGGCGAACCGGTGACCCAGGAGATCGCTCTTTCCGTGAAAGGCGACCGCGTCGAGTGCGCCATCAATGGAACAGTGGTCGCGGGCTACGACAAGTCCGCGCTGGTCACGGCTGGAAAGCTCAAGTCTACGGACGGCGTATACGGGATCCGCTTCGCTCATAACACCGATGTCACCGTGAGCGGCCTGACAAAGAAGTAGCGCCGCATCGCGAACCGTACCTAGTACAATCTCGGGTACGTGAGACTTTCTGAAATTTGCGTCAACCGCCCGGTATTCGCGTTCATGCTGATCGCATTCCTGGTGGTGCTGGGTGTGTTTTCGTTTCAGAAGCTTGGGGTAGATCTGTTTCCCCGTAGCGACCCGGCCACCGTCTATGTGAGCACTCAACTTCCCGGCGCGACGCCGGAAGAGTTGACTTCCCAGGTAATCCTGCCGCTTGAAGAAGCCGTGGCTTCGGTCAGCGGAATCGATGAGATGCGCGCCGTCGTCACGGAAGGCAACGGCAACATCATCGTGACCTTCGTGCTCGAAAAAGACATCGCTCAGGCCACCGAGGATGTGCGCGAGAAAGTGTCGGGCGTTCTGCGGAATCTCCCGCCCAACCTGCTGCCGCCGGTGGTTCAAAAGGCCGACCCCGATTCCGACCCGGTAATCACGCTGGTAATGGCCGGCAAGCGGTCGCCGCGCGAACTGACGGAGATTGCCGACAAACAGATCCGGCGCGCGCTCGAGACCGTGGATGGGGTCGCGAGCATCACCATCAGCGGTGGGCAGTCCCGTCAAGTGAACGTGTTTCTCGATATCAATAAGCTTTCCGGTTACAACCTCACCGCGCAGGATGTCCGGAGCGCGCTTCAGAACGAAAATGTGGAAGCGCCGGGCGGGCGCATTGTGCGCGGGGCAAGCGAGTTGGGCGTTCGAACGCTGGGCCGCGTGGACCGGGTGGAAGACTTCAACGGCATGATTGTGAAGAACGCTTCCGGATCCCCCATCCGCCTGCGCGACCTTGGCTACGTGGAAGACGGCATGGCCGAGAAGCGCTCCTTCGCGGAGTACAAGGGCACGCCTGCGGTCATCATGGAAGTACGCCGCCAGACCGGTGAGAATACAGTGCAAACGGTCGAGGGCGTGAAGAAGCGGCTCCTCACGCTACAGAAGGAATTGCCTCCCGGCGTGAGCATTGAGGCCATCAAAGATCAGGCCACTTACATCAAGGCCTCCGTCGCCGCACTCGAAGAACATTTGGTGCTGGGCAGCCTTTTTGCTTCTCTGATCGTCTGGCTCTTCATTCGCGACTGGCGCAGCGTGCTGATCAGTTCCATCGCGATTCCGACGTCCATCATCACCACTTTCACGCTGCTCAAGGCCATGGACTTCACGCTGAATTCCATGACTTTGCTCGGGCTGACGCTCGCGGTAGGAATCGTCATCGATGACGCGATCATCGTCCTCGAAAACATCTATCGATTCATCGAAGAGAAAGACATGCCGCCCATGGAAGCAGCGGTGCGCGCCACCAAAGAGATCGCTCTCGCGGTGGTTGCAACAACCATCTCGCTGGTGATCATCTTCGTCCCGATTGCGTTTATGACCGGCTATGCGCGCCGGTTTGTAAACCAATTTGGATGGACCATGGCGTTCTCCATCATCGTTTCCATGCTGGTGGCTTTCACGCTAACCCCGGCACTGAGCGCCCGGTTGCTCAAGAAGAAATCCCCCGGGCGTGGAAAGCCGAAGCAGGACGGGCACAATGGGTTTTTCGACCGCGCGTATGTCGCCGTGCTGGGGTGGTCTTTGAATCACCGTTTCGCCATCGTGGCGCTGTGTCTCGCGGTATTTGGTTCCACCTTCGTGGTGAACCGGTACGTGGGCCGCGATTGGATGCCGCAGGAAGATCAGGGAATGCTCGGGCTTTCGACAGAGATGCCGGAAGGCAACTCGCTCGAAGAAACCGAACGGGTCGCCAAAGAGATGGGGCGCAGGATTCAGGAGCATGTGCCGGAGGTGATCGCGGCTATTCCGGCGTCCATGGGTTTTCTCAACCGCGTGACCATGACGGACATGACGCTGCTCTTGAAGGACCAATCGCAGCGGGGAAACATCAATGAAGTGGCGGCGCGGGTCCGGGAAGTCACCAGCCAGTACCCCTACACGCGGCCTCGCATCAATTTCCCGAACTCGCTCGGTGGGCGCGATTCGTTCGCTCCGATTCGCGGGCAGTTGCTGGGCCCTGATGTCCGCGAGCTTGCGCGGATCGCCAAAGAGCTCGCTACCAAGATGCAGCAGACCGATTCCGTGGTGGACGTGAAGGCCAATATCAACCTGAGCGACCCGGAACTGCAGATTGCGATCGATCGCTCCAAGGCTTCCGACCTGGGTGTTCGAGTCGCCGATATCACCGGCGCGGTTCGCTTGCTGATGTCCGGAGAAGACCAGATTTCGACCTTCAAAGAAGGTCCTGAGCAGTATCCGGTGATGATGAGACTCATGCCCGGGCAGCGGGACGACCCCGCGGTCCTGAGCCGGTTGCTGATTCCTTCGGCGAAGCTTGGTTTGATTCGCCTGGATTCGGTGGCGGATCTGAATCGCGGCTTTGGACCGAGTAGGATCGACCGCTTCAACCGTCAGTTTTCGGTTGGGCTCTATGGCAACGTCGCGCTGGGCCATTCGTTGCAGGAAGCGGCGGACGATACGGCGGCGCTGATCAAGACGCTGAACCTGCCACCCGGTTACTCGATGAAGTTTTCGGGCCAGGTGAAGGTGCTGGAGGAAACGACAACCAACATGATTCTGGCGATCGGTCTCGCTTCCATCTTCATGTATATGGTACTGGCGGCCCAGTTCGAAAGTCTGGTTCAGCCGGCGATCATCATGCTGACCTTGCCGCTCTCCATTCCGTTTGCGCTGTTTTCGCTCATCGTGACCGGACGCAGCCTGAATCTGTTCAGCGCGCTGGGTATACTGCTGCTGCTCGGGATCGTGAAGAAGAATGGGATTCTGCAGATCGATTACATGAATCATCTCCGCGCTCTGGGGCACCCGATGCGGTACGTAATCCTGGAAGCGAACCGGGTCCGGCTGCGGCCCATTCTAATGACTACGTTCTCAATCGTCGCGGGGTTGATTCCAACGGCGCTCGGCATTGGCGCGGGTGCATCCCAGCGGAGTGCGATCGCAGTGACCATCATCGGCGGCCAGACGCTGTGCCTGGCTCTGACGCTGTTGGTGGTACCGGTGGGCTACTCCTTTGTAGAGGACGCCCGCGCCCTGATGGCGCGACGGCGTGAAAAAATTTCAAGTTCCCCACAACCTTCCGCCGTGTAATTGCGTCTTTTCAGGTGAGGAAGAAATGCTGCAAATGAGAGAGAAAGAGCCGGAACGCGCGTACCCGGGGCAGGTATATTGCCCAATTTGCACCCACACCGTCCATGGCGAAGTCCGACTGGTCGGGAAGAAGCCGAAAGTTGTGCCCGGCCAAAAGTGCAAGCGGTGCTCCTCCGCCCTGGACGCCGGAATTGTACTTCAGATCGTTGAGGCAGCTTGATTCGTGTAATATTGGTAACAAGTGAAGCGTAAAGTGCAGCCGAAAGAAGAGCCGGTAATAGCTCCGGAAATCCTCACGCCCGGGAAGATCTATTCCGTGGAAGAGCGGCAGTTCACGCTGGTACCGTGCGTCATATGCGGGTCGGAAACGCGCTCGGATGCCGACGAGCACTTGTGCTGGGTATGCCGCAGATTGAAGATTAGCGCATGGCGGGATTCCGAGCAGATGCCGGCGCAAGAATAGGTTTCAGCCGGAAAAGCAACAGGATCAACAGGATTGACGCGTAGAGCAAGGGCAGGCGAATGTCGGATTTGACCAGCCAGTAGTAATGCACTACGGCCGCAACGGCGCCGATATAGATTAGGCGGTGAAGTTTCTGCCATCGCTTCCCGCCTAACCGCCGTATCATGCCCTTTGTGGAAGTGACCGCCAGAGGCACCAATAGCACGAAAGCCAGAAACCCGGCCGTGATGAACGGTCTTTTGTACAGATCCTTCCAGATCTCTTTTCCGTCAAATCCCTTGTCGAGCCACAGGTACGTGGCGAAGTGAAGCACCGCATAGAAGAAGGCGAAGAGGCCCAACATGCGGCGGAAACGGATCAGTTTCTGCCAGTTGGTGAGCATTCGAAGCGGTGTGATGGTAAGCGTGGCCAGCAGGATTCGCAACGCCCAATCCCCTGTGCCGTGCGTGATGTATTCCACCGGGTTCGGGCCGGCGCTGTTGTGAAGCACCTGCCAAGCGATCCAGGCGGCCGGCGTGATCAGGACGAGGAATGCCAGGACCTTTGGCATTAGTGGTACTTGGTCAGGTTCATCCCTTGGTACATCCCGGCTACTTCGTCGCCGTAGCCATTGAACATGAGAGTCTTGCGGGGGAGAAACTCACCAAGCCGGTGCTCGGTTGCCTGGCTCCAGCGCGGATGTTCCACACTGGGGTTCACATTGGAATAGAAGCCGTACTCGTT
>JALYXI010000247.1 GCA_030947245.1 Acidobacteriota bacterium | reverse complement strand
ACCGTAGATCATTTTGCGCTAAAGTCATCTTGTCGGTCGATAGTTATTCATCGAACGGCGCACAGTGTCTTAACTGTTTGTCTCAGTCCAGGGGGCCACCCCAGCCACCGATTTTCATACGATTTTGAGGCACTTGAATCTCTCCTAGTCGGCGCTGGTTTCTCAATGGTCACAAGGGTACAATGTCTGCAGGGCCGTGACGCCGCTCTTCTGGTGGACCTCGAATCCCGAGCCATTGAGTCGTTGTATATAGAAGCGGTGAATTAGGTTGCGCGGCTTGTATGCGAGCAACAGAACATCCCGCTTGTCGATCAAGCGTTGCTGCTCAACAGTGCTGATTAGGAGACTATCTGATTTGCGATCATTTTTTCTGCTGGTGATTTTGACTTTGTTAATCGGAGCGTGCGGAGTTCGTTCGGAGGAGTTTCCGTCGGGGCAATTAACGGCGAATCCAAATAATCCCCTGCTTCGAAATGGTCCCGAAGAGTTTGATTATTGGAAGACTGGCCCGCGAGTCGTTTTGAAGGAGGGTCCGTCCAACTACCGCATGTGGTACGAAGCCGTTGGCCGGGATGGTGTCACCAGGGTAGGTTATGCGACTAGTTCGGACGGGTTGACCTGGACGAAAATGGGTATCGTGATGTCACCGGAAGGCTGGGAACGAGACGAGGTTTCCCCTAACTCCATACTCCTCGAAGACGGGTTGTACAAGATGTGGTATCACGGAGGCGGATTTCAAGAAGAAGGTAAGAGACTTGGCACCGGGCAGATTGGTTATGCCACTTCCAGGGATGGATTAAGTTGGGCGAAAGATATGGCAAACCCAGTAATCGCGGTTGGCGAGGACGGTTCTTTTGAGGACGGCCAGGTCGTCGACGCGCGTGTGCTCAAGGCTGGCAATGTTTATAGAATGTACTATACCGGGCAGAATCGTAACACGCTTCTGAAGAGCTTAGCTCTTGCTACAAGCCCAGATGGTGTCACCTGGACCAAATACACCGATAACCCGCTCCTCGGTCCTGACCGGTTTGGTGGTTGGGGCGGAGCGTTTATTGTACATGGCGGCATCTGGAACCTGTGGCATGCGCGTTCAGATGATTCGTCTGGGATCGTGTATAAATGGAGCTTGGATGGGATCTCTTGGAATGACGGTCCTTCTAATCCAGTTTTGGTCCCAAGCGGCGACCCCAGCGCAGCGGATTCGCAGGCAGTAGGCGACTCGGTGTCTGGTTATTTTGACGGTGCCACTTATAGGATTATGTACTCTGGATTCAACTCTGATTTTCGCGGTACAGGGCGGTCAGAGAGCATTTGCCTGGCGACAATCAACGTTACCCCTCGTAAGTTTAAATAGGTTCAACCATTGATCATTGTTTAACCTACCGGTATGACCGGGAACTCTGCTCTCGCAGCGTGTCTCCGTATTATCATATATCTTGTAAGTATGCCATTCGCATATCTTGTAAGTATGCCATTCGCAGCGGATCCGACTGCTTGAGTGAGGTCGCTGCTGGAAGAGCATGTCAGCCCATCGCTCTTCCACGCGAACCGAGTTGTCAGTAAGCCCTGCCGGGATTGACATACCGCCGGATTCTCAGAAGAAGGACCACGAAAAGCTTCGAGCACATTTGTCAAACTCCGTGCGCGCTGTCCAACCCGGCAGGGCGCCACTGATAAAGGCTGGGTGGGGAAAACTAAGGGAGGACAAACAGCGGCCTTCCAAATTACACTGGTAGAAAGAAGCAGTACACGTCAGAGGAACGCCCACATCTTCGCATTGCGATCAAGCCTTAGCCGGCTGGTATCCGGCCTGACCCGGCCCACTTCCGTTCGTCATCGTCTAATCGGCGGCATGGGCGGCTTGCTGGGCCTGCGCGTCGCCTTCTCCGGGCTGTCGTTTGCTGGCACTTTTCTGCTGACGCGCCTCCTCGGAAGTAGCGGGTTCGGAGCCTATTCCTATTCACTTGCCTGGATCTTCCTGCTGGCGGTTCCTTCCCTTCTGGGTCTCGATCAGCTCCTGGTCAGGGAAGTGGCGGCGAATCACGCGCGTGCGGAGTGGGGAACCTTTCGGGGGTTACTGCGCCGAGCCAATCAGGCTGTGTTGCTGGTCTCATGTGCCTCAGCGATGCTGGCCGCCTTTGTATCATGGTTACTGCCCCAAAGCGCTCATGGCGGAATACGGCCGACGTTTCTGTTGGCGCTCTTCTTCCTTCCGCTGATCACTCTCATGCGGGTTCGCCAGGCCGCTATGCAGGGCCTGCATCAAGTCACACTGGGCGCTTTGCCGGAGCAACTAGTCCAACCCGGGCTGCTGCTGGCGTTTCTCGCAGTCGTCTACACGACGCGGCACAGGCTTGGCGCACCGGCCGCGATGCTCGCCAACTTGACGGCGGCGGCGGTGGCATACGGACTTGGGCTCTATCTGCTCCGCAGGTCGCTGCCAGCCGAAATGAAGGCGGCGGCGGCGATTTACAGGGATGGTGAATGGATCCGCAGCTCTCTGCCACTTATGTTCGTGGCGGGCGTAGCGGTTCTCTTCGCACAAGCGGATACCCTAATCCTGGGTGCGTTCAGAAGCACGGCGGAAGTTGGGCTCTACACCTTGGCTCACAAAGGTTCTGAGTTGATCGGCATCATTCTGACGGTTCAGGTCGCGGCCTTCGCTTCTACAGCGGCAAATCTTTACGCGCTCGGAGAAATCGACAGGCTGCAACGAATCGTCACCCGGCTGGCCCGGTGGACTCTACTGGGGTCGGCGCCGGTTGCTCTATTCATGCTTTTTTTCGGCCGCTGGTACCTGCGTTTATATGGGCCGGAGTACGTTCAAGCCGCCATTACCCTCGCGATCCTGAGTGCCGGCCAACTCGCGAGCGTGAGTTTGGGTTGCGTGGGAATTCTGCTAATCATGACGGGGCACGAGCGGCGAGTAGCGATCGCAATGACGGCAGGGGCGGTCTCTAATGTAGGGCTCAGTTTCGCCTTGGCGCCACACTGGGGGGCTGAAGGCGTCGCTGTCGCCTATTCAGCGAGCATTATTCTCTGGAACGTTTGGGCGGCTGTCGAGCTCTATCGCAGGACGGGGCTGCACGCGACGGCACTAGGAAAGTGGCTTTGATTGGCCTCATTCTTTTTCGCAAAGAAAGCGATAAGTCCCGTGGACTACATTGAAACAAACCGCTGATGCTACACTCGGTCCAAACTTAAGGAGTTGAACTAACTGAATGCTGCCTCTTGCCGGACACTTCGAGCGCGTGGCCCGTGCCTGCCTGCGTCGGCTTCCTCTTTCGGACTACCAGAAAACGAGGCTCTGGGCCACCTCGATTTCACAGCCGCAGGGGCCTGTTCGGGATTGGGCCTATTACCGTTGTATTGAGCTCGCCACCCGAGCGTTTGCTACTCCGGAGGGGTATTCGGTGGCATTCCAGGGCGCGGGAGATCCGAACCAAAGCTATTCCATGCTGGAGTTCGGGGTAGCCAACGGCCAGTCATTCCAGACGTTGCTCCACTTCCGCGACGTTTGGCTCAGCCGGATGAGGCTTAAGAACAAGGTTCTCGCGCTCGGGTTCGATACGTTCGAAGGTATTCCGGCAAGCCGCGAAGGAGACACGGGGCTCCCTTGGCGCGAGGGAGATTTTTCGGCCGTCAACCTGCAAAGACTTCAGGAACTTCTCGCCCGCAAATTCCGCGATTTCCAGTTAATCCAGGGAAAGTTCGCTCAGACTCTCGACCAAAACCTGACGTTGCTGCGTGATCTTCCCCCGATATTTATTTCTATCGATTGCGACTACTATTCATCCACTATGGATGTTTTCCAGCGCTTGTTGCCCGATATTGCGCTCCACGGCTCTCTCTTCTATTTTGACGACGTATCCATCAATTTTGGAGCCGAGATGACCGGTGAGCTGAAGGCCATTCGGGAGGTTAACGCCGGGGCTTTCGGCTCCCATATCGCTCTCGTTGAGCACCCGCTATGGATCGAAACGGGCGAGATCCGGCATTATAAGCAGGTTTACCGGCTGTTCAATCTGAAAACCGCGGAGAAGCAAGCCCAATCCAGGCCTGCTGATCAGCCGCTGCAATTGTTAGACCGTAAGTCGAGGATCTCGCCACTCTGATAATGACGGCAGACGCGAGTACTTGACGCTGACACAAGACATGCCGGCCGCCACGTGAACCAGCATTATAGGGCGAAGCGCGGGCGAGCAAGAGCACGATAGGTACGCCCTGATGATCGCAGTGCACTCAGCGGATGCCGGCTCTTCCTAATCACCTGAACTAATACAACTTGTATCCTTTCGATAGCATTGACAATATGGCAATTCAATAATATCGTCATAATCCGACGGAACAACGTCTTTAATCCTCGAAGGTCATGAAAAACGAGTGATTCACCCGGGAGAAACTACAACATGAGAATAGACTTTGCCTCGATCGCGAAAATCCTGACACTCAGCACCGTCCTTCTCGGAGCTCTATTTGGCCAGAATTATCGCGCCCAGATCCGGGGAGTGGTGACCGACCCGAGCGCCGCGGTTCTGCCTGGCGCCACAGTAACTCTATTCAATACTCTTAACGGTGTCTCAACGGCTAAGACAACCGACGCCTCAGGATCGTATGTTTTCGATTTCGTAGATCCAGGCGCATACAGGATCACAGTGGATGCGACCGGTTTCAGCCGACGCGTGCAGCAGAACGTTGTCGCTCAATCCGGGGGCGATGTTACCGTAAATTTCGCGCTTACACCGGGAACCATGGAGCAGAGCGTCACTGTCGATGCGGCGCCCCCGGCCGTAGAATTCAATTCCTCAAATCAGGAATTGACAATCGATACCCGGATGGCGAACGATACCCCGAGACTTGATCGTAACCCCTTCAAGCTATCCCTTCTGGAGCCTGCGGCGGTCAATACCCGTGGCGAAATGCAGCCGTACAACTCATGGGCGGCGAATAGCGTCGATCTGGGCGGTGATACGAACCTGAAAAACAACCTTCTTGTCGATGGCAGCCCCATCGGCATCGGCCATAAAGCCGGGTACCAGCCGAATCAGGACGACGTGCAGGAATCGGTGGTCGGGCAAAACAGCGTAGACGCAGCCTCCGGCCATAGCGCCGGCGGTTTGATCAGTTTGACCACCAAGAGCGGCACCAACGATTGGCACGGTTCCGCATTCTACCTGGGCCGGTATCCTTGGCTCAGTGCCGAAGCGGACCGCACGAGATTTGTCCAAAATGCCCAGCGGCAGAACATGTACGGCGGTAGCTTCAGTAATCCAATCCTCAAGAACAAGTTGTTTAATTTCTTCTCCGTCGAAAAATGGAAGATCAACTCTCCCGGGAGTTACGCGGTGACCGTACCGACCGCGCTCGAGCGCCAAGGAGATTTCTCACAGACCTACGCGGCGGACGGAACTCTCCGAACGATCTACGATCCATTCAGCACGGCGGTGGACCCCGTTACAGGCGCGGTCTCGCGGACGCCTTTTCCCGGCAATAAGATTCCCGCGGCGCGCTTTGACGCCCTATCCGCCAAGCTGGCCAGCGCCTTCCCGGATCCGAATAATCCAGGTGTCGGTTACAACCACACGAACAACTACTTTAAAAGCCTCTCGCAAGCAACCGATTACTACAACCTTTCGGATCGCGTGGATTACAACATTAACAATAATTGGCGCGTGTCCGGCTACTATGGCCGGTATTACTCAACCGACAGTCAGACCAACCCCATTCCCGGCGGTTCGGTTCTGTATCAGCCCTCCGGCAGTCTTCGGATAGCTAACACCGTTCTGGGCGATGCAGTCTGGACTGTCAATCCGAACACGGTCGTCAACTTCCATGGAAGTTGGTTCAACATTGTCGATGCGTATGTCTCGAAAGGCTTGGGTACCAATGGCTGGTCCAGCATATGGCCGGACAATGCCTGGTACGCTCCCTATCTGAATGCCTCCTCGAATGTGCCGGTCTATTACCCGAAACTTACAATCGGTCCGAGCAGCTTTGGCGGCCCGGGCTTCTTCTGGGACCAGCGGCCCGCCGCGGAAGCGTTCAGTAGCCAGGTGTCGCAAAAGAAGGGCTCTCACTACCTGAAGTATGGGTTCCAGTTTCGCCGGGGCTCGGGCCCTAACTATGTCAGCAGCACAAATAACTTCAACTTCAATCAGGCGCTCACTGCCAGGACTTTTAACAACCCGGACCTCACCAAGTCAGGTGACCCATTCGCCACCTTCCTCCTGGGCGCGCTGGACGATTCTTCCCAGATGATTGGCGGGCCCGCGCCAGTTACCGTGTCGGACTTTTACGGCCTCTATATTGGAGACGATTGGAAGGTCAATCGCAATCTAACCATCAATCTCGGTCTCCGTGACGAATACGAAACGGCATGGCACGACCCTAAGCACTTACTCTCGCGGCAACTTGATCTATCCGCGACGGATCCCGCAATCGCGGCGAACCCTCCCCAGATACCTGCTATCGCATCGAACATCATCGGCGCCGGCTCGTCTAGTTTCGCCGGGCTCTGGCAGTTCACCAGCAGTAACCATCCGGGAATGTGGAACGCTCCAAGACTCAGCCTCCAGCCGCGCGTCGGCGTCGCTTACCGGGTGAACGATCGGACTGCATTGCGGTTCGGCTATGCGATGTATACCGTGCCCACCGAATACAACTTCACTCCCGCTCCCGTCTCCGGCTTCGAGGATGTTAATTTTCTCGAGCCGCCCTTCTTCGGTTTGACCGGTTACCAAAATACCGCGCCTCTGTTGAGCGGCGTTCCTCAGCAGAGGCTATCGAACCCCTTCCCCGCCAGTAATCCTCTGGTACCAATTGCCGGGAAATCCGCGGGCACAAATGTCGGTCGCGGCGGTTCTCCCCTGTTGTGGTACCCGCAGAACTTTGAGAAGGCTTATAACCACCGTTTGAACTTCACGGTGGAACACCAATTCCCGGGTCAACTGGTCACCTCCCTAACCTACTTCACCAATTTCGGAAACCAGCACTATAACCAGGCGCTCAATAATCTCGATCCGCGAATTCAACAGCAGTATCAGGGCAACTACCTGAGCACCCCTGTCGCGAATCCTTTCTACAACTACTTAAACTCCACCGTGATTCCGGGGCCGCTTTTCAATCAGCAGACCGTACCCTTATCGTCCCTGCTGGTGAAATATCCGCTGTACGGCCCCTTGTACAAAATTGGAGTCTTAGGGGCCTCTGAACGATATCAGGACGTGGAACTCAAAGTGCAAAAGCGGTTTAGCCAGGGCTATAACTTCCTGTTTGGCTACATCTACATCAGAGAGAAGTCTCAGATCAACAATTTCAACGATCTCACTCAATACACCAACCAATTGCAGTGGCAGGATAGCAATCAGCCGCACCATCGCGTTGTGACCGCGGGCACCTATGAGCTTCCATTCGGAACTAATAAGCGATTTTTCGCCAACGTGCCGGGTGTAGCGCGCGCCGTTGTGAGCGGGTGGCAGATTACCGGCAACCTGACGTTTACGAGCGGTGACTACCCCAGGTTCGGCAATTTGGTGGTAACCGGCAACCCGTGCCAGAACGTGCCTTCCGGCTACTACTTCAATCCCGCGGCTTTCAGTGCGCTCCCTGCGAACTCCTATGTTCTTCGCACCAACCCGCTGCAGTATTCCTGCATCGTCGGTCCCAGTTTTATCAATCTCGATGCCACTCTGCAGAAGAGCTTTCACCTGACAGAGAGAGTTCAAGCGCAACTCAAGATGTCGGCCTACAATGCTACTAATCACCTGAATCGGGCGGACCCCAGCACCAACCAATCCGCCGCGGATTTCGGGCAAGCCCTCTACCAGGGTTCGCCCGCGGGCGAGTTCGGCGGCCAGACTGCCACATATGGCAACCAGGCAGGACGCCAATTAGAACTCGGCTTTAGGATCACGTTCTAATACGTGATCACGTTGTTCGTTCCCGTCGCGGGTTTGATAAATTAAACTAGCGATGAATGTGTTAGGACGCCGTGCCGCGCTCCGGCTTTTGGCCCTACCCGCGGCGCGGATTCTGGCTCAACAAGCGCATGCAGTCGCGAATCAGGGAATGGCCTCGCGTGCTTCGAAAGGGGCTCCGAGGAGGAAGCCTTCGGGGCTTCCTTTCCATGCGAAGTTTACGGACGTTGCCCATCAGGCCGGTCTTCGCGCTTCTACAATCGCCGGGCACCCGAAGCGGGCGGACTATGTCATCGATGCGATGGGCTGCGGCTGTGCCTTCTTGGACTACGACAATGATGGCTGGCTCGATATCCTGGTCCTCACCGGTTCCCGTTCCGGCAATCCGCCCAGCGACGCTTCGAACCGCCTCTACAAAAACAACCGCGACGGCACCTTCACTGACGTGACCGCAAAGGCCGGGTTGTTGCGTTCCGGCTACTGGTACGGAGTAACGATTGGCGATTGCCGCAATAACGGGTTTGAAGATATCTTTATCACGGGCTACCCGCAAAATGTGTTTTACAGAAACAATGGCGATGGAACATTCACCGACATCACAAAGGAGAGCGGCCTGCTAAACACCGGTCCGCGGTTTGGCTCAGGGTGCACGTTTCTTGATTACAACCGCGACGGTCACTTGGATCTGTTCGTTTCTAACTACGTGCTCTTCGATCCTGCCTCGGTGCCGCGCGCGGGCGAACTCTCCAGTTGCAACCAGGAAAAGGTTTTCTGCGGGCCCCGCGGACTCCCTTACGGTCGCCATTCGCTTTACCGAAGCGATGGCAAAGGGCACTTCACCGACGTTACAGCCGCGGCCGGCATCGGGAAAGCAAACTCCGGCTACGGTCTCACCGTTGTAGCGGCGGATTTCAACAACGATGGCTGGCCCGATATCTACGTCGCGTGCGACTCCACGCCAAGCTTACTGTTCGTCAACCAGCATGACGGAACATTTCTAGAGCAGGCGATGGAGAATGGCGTCGCCCTGAGTGACGACGGCATGGAGCAGGCGGGAATGGGTATTGGTGTGGGGGATCTTTCGTGCGCGGGCAATCTGGATATCGTCAAAACACACTTTTCCGCGGATACGCCCGCTGTTTACCTGAATAACGGTAAGGGCGAATTCCGAGACGGTACCCTACGCTCCGGACTGGGCAGTGAAACCAGATTTATTAGTTGGGGAGTAGGTGTCGAAGACTTCGACAACGACGGCACGCCGGACATATTTTGGGTAGCGGGAGGAATCTATCCCGAGCTACAGGATCGGGCCGATCAGCCCTACCAGGCCCCGCGAATCCTGTTTCGGGGTCTTGGCAACGGCATCTTCGAAGAACTTGGCCCAGAACTGGGCCCCGGTATCGGCGCGCTCCATTGCAGCCGTGGCTGCGCCTTTGGAGATTTCGATAACGATGGCGATATCGATATCCTGGTCGTCAATTTGAACGAGCCCCCTTCGTTGTTGCGCAACGACGTTAACGGAAACCAGCATTGGATCAAAGTCGCATTATCCGGCGCAAAATCCAACAAGAGTGCGATCGGGGCGCGGGTAACGGTCAAGTATGGGAGTAAGCTGCAAACCCGTGAGGTACTAAGTCAGTCCTCATATCTATCCGTGAATGACCGCCGCTTGCACTTCGGCCTGGGTACTGCGACTAAGGTCGAGATCGAAATTCGGTGGCCCCTGGGAGACATCGAAAAATTGACAGATGTCCCTGTCGATCAATTGATTTCGGTAACCGAAGGCTCCGGAATTACCCATACCCGGAAGTTCACCTGAGTCCCATGATTTCACGATTCGTCGTGCTTGCGTTTGCTTGCACCCTGTTAGCACAGCAGCAGCTTGATCGGGCTTGGGATCTGGCAGCTAGCGGTCGCAGGCCTGAGGCGATCGCTGTTTTGGGCGAGTTCATTCGCGTTAATCCGAACAATGCGGAGGGACGGCTTTTACTGGGCAGCCTGCTGATGGAGCAGGGGCGGAAGGAGCAGTCGATCGAGCATCTAAGGGCGGCCGTACGTTTGCGGCCGAACTCGGAAGAAGCGCACAATGCTCTCGGAGAGGCATACAACAAATTCGGCGATACATCCGAAGCTCGCGCCGCCTTCGAAAAAGCGGTCCGGTTGAAACCGGATTATGGCATCGCGCAATCCAACCTCGGGCTGGTACTCTTAAACGCGGGTGATAATGCCGGCGCGGCAAAACATCTGGATCGGGCGATACAACTCCTTGGCCGCACTGACGACGCCGCGGACGCGCATTACCTCCGCGCCAAGATCGAAACATCCGCGGGAAATCTGCGGCAAGCCGAAGGATACCTGAAGCTGGCAGTCACCATACGCCCGCAGTTCGCGGAAGCATGGTCGGATCTTGGCCAAATCCGCAAGACTCTTCTTGATGACGCAGGCGCGCTTACGGCATTCGAACGCGCGGTCACGGCAGATCCACAGGATGCAGTTGCCCAGTACCGATTGGGAGCGGAATATCTTCGTCAAGAGCAGCCGCACTTGGCGGTAGGGCATCTTCAGCAAGCAAGCCGCCTGAACCCTGCCGATCAATCGGTTCTCAATTCTCTCCAGATTGCGCTCCGGCGCGAGGGAGACATCGAAGGGGCCAATCGCGTGAAACAGAGACTGGCGGACGCGCTGCTGGAGAAAGATCGCCTGAATCAAAATCAGCTTGCGGCGGTCAAACTGAACAACGAAGGAGCCATTCTGGAAAAGGCGGGAAACCTGCCCGAAGCTCTCAAAAACTATGCCGAAGCGACACGGTTGGATCCGGAGCACAACGGAATCCGCACGAATTATGGAATCGCCTTGCTGCGACTCGGCCGCTGGAAAGAAGGCCTCGATCAGCTGCGCGAAGCCCTCCGCCGGGAGCCTGCGAACCAGAACATACAGAGAGCTCTTGAAGACGCGCTAAGACAAGCGCCTCGGTAAGCTTGCAGTTGGCTGACTGCGGAGGTCGCGGCCACAAAGTTGTGGACACCCGCCGGCTTGGGAGTTGCACTGCACGATTCCACTGGGTTACCTGCGCGGCATCCGGTTCCACGCCGCTAAACGGATGGTCGCAACCTGCCCGGAGGCGGTTCTGTAGAAGATGCCGGAAGGGCCGTTCGAAAATCGGGTGATGATTTGGTGGGGGAGGAGGGACTTGAACCCTCACGGCGAGTGAACGCCGGCAGATTTTGAGTCTGCTGTGTCTGCCATTTCACCACTCCCCCGGCAGATTCCGCAAGATTTCCGGCGAGAAACTTCACTCAGTATACACCTTCACTTTTGGCACTCTTCAAAACCCGCAGTGCGGCCGTGTACGGAATTGACGCGTGGCCCGTCGATGTCGAAGTCGATCTCTACAAGAGTGGAATGGGCAAGGATTTCACGTTGGTCGGCATGCCGGACACCGCCGTGCGGGAGAGCCGCGAGCGCATTAAATCAGCGCTGACGAACTCCGGGTTCTTCTATCCGAACAAGGCGGTCACCATCAATCTCGCTCCTGCGAATGTGCGCAAGGAGGGCGCCGGCTTCGACCTCCCCATGGCGATGGGCATCCTGGGGACTCTCGGATTTCTGGGAGCGGACGCGCGGGACGCGAATCAGTTCTTGTTCGTTGGGGAGCTGTCGCTTGATGGAGCCGTCCGGCCCGTGCGAGGCGCTCTCTCCATCGCGGTTTGCGCTCGGAAGCAGGGCATCGGCAACCTGGTACTCCCTGTTGAGAACGCCGCGGAGGCTTCCGTTGTGGAAGGCCTGAACGTGTATGGAGTTCGTCACCTGCCTGAAGCCGTTGCCCTACTGAAGCAGCAGAGCGATTTTGTGCCCGCCGTACCCGCGGCCGCGCAACTCTCCGGGGAGGAGGAGCATGCGCCGGACTTCGCCGATGTGCGCGGACAAACTACCGCGAAGCGCGCGCTGCAGGTTGCCGCGGCCGGCGGACACAACGTCCTTATGATCGGGCCGCCCGGTTCCGGAAAAACCATGCTGGCAAAACGCCTCGCCGGTGTGCTGCCGCCTTTGACGTTCGCCGAAGCGATCGAAACCACCAAGGTGCACAGCATCGCGGGAATTCTGCCTAAGAATGCCGGCCTTCTGCGCAGCCGCCCCTTCCGTGCGCCGCACCACACCATCTCCGACGCCGGACTGATTGGCGGCGGCTCCGGTGTGCCTCGTCCCGGAGAAGTCAGCCTGGCGCACAATGGGCTGCTCTTCCTCGACGAATTTCCGGAGTTCCCACGCAATGTGCTCGAACTTTTGCGGCAGCCCCTGGAAGAATCGACCGTTACCATCTCGCGTTCGAACATGACGTTGTGTTTCCCTTCCAACTTCATGCTCGTGGCCGCCATGAATCCCTGCCCTTGTGGGTATTACGCCGATAGCACGCGCGAGTGCCGGTGCACTCCGGGCATCATTCAGCGCTACCTCGGTAAGATCAGCGGGCCGTTGCTGGACCGCATTG
>JALYXI010000237.1 GCA_030947245.1 Acidobacteriota bacterium | reverse complement strand
CGGTAGTTCTGTTTCAATGTCCCGGTTCGTTTCTGCCTTCGAGAGAAAATGTAGCGAACTTTCGAAGCTTTTTCGCGCAAGTGGAACACGAGGAATTCCTTTTGGCGTGGGAGCCTCGCGGTGAATGGCCGGAGGAACTGGTTCGGGATCTGTGCGCCGAGTTTCAGCTGCTGCATTGCGTGGATCCGTTTGCAAGAGACCGGCTTCACGGCGCGGGCTATTGGCGCTTACACGGACGGGGTGGGTATCGTTACCGCTATACGGATGCGGACCTGGAGCGCTTGGCTATGATGAAGGCGCGCAATAACCCGGTATATATCTTTTTCAACAACGTCTGGATGAAGGAAGACGCCCTTCGCTTTCAGGCGGACTCATACTAAGGGAATGGAAGCGATCGACCAACGGGCAACACCACATGCCGCCCAAGACAACATCGATACGGTAGTCCGGCTGGAAGAAGCGTCTCTCAGGGACCGGACGCTCGCGGATAAGATTTCGGATGCGATTGCGAACTTTGTCGGCAGCATTTTGTTTGTGATTATTCACGTGGTCTGGTTCGGTGTTTGGGTCGCGCTGAATGCGGGAATCCTCCGGTTTGATCCGTATCCGTTTGCCCTGCTTTGCATGCTGGTCTCGCTGGAGGGCGTGCTCCTTTCCACCTTTGTGCTGATCAAGCAAAACCGCATGAGCCAGCGCGCCGACCACCGGAACCATTTGGATCTGCAGGTGAATCTGCTCGCCGAGAAGGAGATCACCAAGGTACTGCAACTGCAGCGCCTGATTTGCCGCAAGCTGGAAATTCGGGAAGGGGATACAGATCAGGAGGTTGTGGAACTGAGTGATGTGACCGCCATCGACAACTTAGCGCACGAGTTGGAAGAGAAAATACCGGAGGAGAAGTGATGTTGCCGGTCACTGCTGTATCAATTCTTCGATCCCGCGATCGGGTACCCCTGCCATACGTATTCCAAAGCCTCGGGCAGGGTTTGTTGTTTCACGGCGCGATCGGTGTGCCCGGCGTTGCGCGCAAATACAAACTGATAATGATAGCCCTTGGCGGCCAGCACTTTGGCCATGTTCTCATTGGCGACCACCCAATCATGCATGTTGTCGCTCATGACATTCGCATTCAGATTGTCCCTGTCGCCCACTTCCATCCAGATTCGTAGCGGCTTGGCCGGGGCGCCGGGGATGAGGTGTTCATGAAACTCCCATGCGCCGTGGGGGGTCTGGGGGTTCGACGGCCACTGCTGGTTCACATAGGTGCCTGAATAAGTGAGAACGCGGTGGTATAGCTCCGGGTGATACCACGCCATGATCAAGGCGCACGAACCGCCGGAACTGCCGCCCATCGTCGCCCGGCCTTCGGGATCTTTGGTCAGTTTCACATTGTATTGCTTCTCAACCAGAGGCAGCACTTCTTTCTCGACGAACTCCGCGTACAGGCCTGACATCGTGTCATATTCCAGTCCGCGTTCGCTTCCCTGAGCGTCGCCCGAGCCGTTGCTGATCGAGATGGCAATCATCACGGGCACCCGGCGTTCGGCGATCAGATTGTCCAGCGCCGTGAACAACGCCCGGTCCGGTCCGTCCGCCCCGACGATGAACGGCGCGGTAGTGCCGGGGACGTATTGCTTGGGGACGTACACGGCCACTCGGCGAGTGTAGGGAGCGGGGTGGCTGGTTGTGACTATCATTTTGGCGCGGTCGGTGGGGTCTGCCTTGCCAAAGGTGTTAGCCTCACGCGCGATACCGGGATAGATCTTACTATCAGCCGATTCCATAGTGAAGGTAGAGACTGTTCCCTGCGGCACCCCTTCCTGCACGGTCATCTCAGGTGCGGGGTTGTGCGTGGGGCCGAGGATGAAGTTTCCGTCGGCATTGGCTGGAGCGTTGGCGCCGTCAGGTAAGTCTTTCGCCGTGACATAACCGGGCGTGTGGGGATCGCGGGTCGGCGGCGTCGGGCGCGGTGGGCGTACAGTCGCGGCCGGAGCTTGGGCCATTGCCGGATTTAAGCCAGTCATCTGACTCATCAAGAACGCGATGCTGAAAAGACGGAACATGAGCAACTCCTATGATAGTTTGTCTATTCTAAACCGGCTGAGCAACTCGGGGCTAACCAATGGGGAGGCCGGAGTAAAGCCGCGGACTGGGCCGCTTTCCCTTCTCCGAGTGCTGCTGACCTTGCAACCGGTTCAGATCTACAGCCACACCCGCGTCACATCGGGCGCCACTGCGTCCCGGAATACCACGTGTTCACCCGCGATCAGATCAATTGCGCACAGTTACAAGTTAGAGTAGTGATCCGGCCTGGTCCCAGATCTGTTTTACTAGAGTGCCGGCTGGAATTGCTTTTGCCATGGCGGCTGATTGACCGGCCCATACCTGCATCCGATGATAGTCGCCCGCGGCGGCGCCAAGCTGCTTCATCGGCGCGGTGAGGCCCCGTTGTACCGGGTATGGAGCAGGCGGAGGCGCATCTGGCGATGCGGCAGCCCTGACGAAGTCTGTGGCAATAGCACGACCGAGCCGTCCGGTGAAGGCGCGAGTCAGTGTAGTGTCTTCCGGTTCGAGTTGCTCGAAAGCGTTGGCCCATGCCGGTTGGGTGTTCGCTTCAGGACACCGCAGAAAGGCTGTTCCGAGCATAGCCGCGCTCGCGCCTAATGCCATTGCAGCAGCCACGCCCCGCCCATCGGCGATGCCGCCCGCCGCGATGATTGGCAGGTCAATGTGATCCGCGAGCCGCGGCACCAGAGCAAACAACCCCGCACCTTGCCGTTCGGCCGCTGCCTGATCAAAGGACCCACGGTGTCCCCCGGCTTCGTACCCCTGGGCGACGATCGCGTCTGCGCCGGCGTCGCGTGCAGCCTTTGCCTCCGCAAGGGTGGTAGCGGTCGCGAACCAGGCAACGCCGCGTTCCTTCAATCGACTTACAAACGTGGCGGGGAACACTCCCATAATTGACGAGACAGCAGTGGGAGCCAGATCGAGGAAGGTCTCACACTGAGCATCGAAATCAGGGAGGACCACATCACCGGCTGAGGATGGCACAGGCGGACCCCACGCTTCCAGAAAGTTCCGGACTCGCGCCTCAGCGCGCGTATCTCTTCGTGGTTGCGGATCTGGTATCCACACGTTCAACTGAAATGAACCACCGCTGCGGGACCTGAACTCCTGTACCCAGTCACGGATGCCGCCGGGTGATGTCATCAGCGCACCCATCGCTCCCATGCCGCCCGCGTTTGCCACCTCAACGGAGAGACTGGAAGGGCATGCACCGGCCATCGGGGCAAGCATGATGGGGAGTTGGAGGCCATACTTCACGCAAAACCCCGTGGCGCGGTTGAGTGGGCGGGAGATTTTCACCGATTAGCTTGTGGATTGTTCAGCATTGCCGGCCTCAGTGACCATGACTCTTAAATCATGACTCATAAATATAGCGCCGGGTGGCGCCGGCCGAGGTCTTCGACCGGCTGTCCACGAGGTTGGCTTGCACGGTGGAGACCTGCCGTGACTACTATTCCTTAGTGCACTATTTCTGGCCCGTTCTTCTGATTCTAAGTGGCCAAGGCCTTGCCGCCAATTCCTACATAGACGGAAAACTCTGCGCAAGCTGTCACGCAAACATCGCCCGGACATATGCGCGGACGGGTATGGCGCGCTCTTTCTACCGGCCGCAAAACGATCCTGTAAGCAGTCCTTTTTTTCACAAGCCTTCAAATACTTGGTACGCCATGGAGCACGAAGGCGATACCCTGTTCCAGCGCCGATGGCGTGTTGCGCCGGACGGGAAAGAGGTGGATGTGCTCCGTTCCCGTATCGATTACGTGATGGGTTCCGGCAATCACGTCCGGACCTATCTCCACCGTACGGAACGCGGGGCGCTGGTGGAACTCCCGCTTGGGTGGTACTCGGAGGGCGGCGGCCTCTGGGCCATGAATCCCGGTCATGACCGGAACTATACCCTTGCTCCCGGTGAAATCTCTTATGAATGCATGTCGTGTCACAATGCGTATCCAAAGATCCCCGCGGGGCACGACACCTTCGGCAGCGAGCCGCTTTACTCCGGCGCCCTCCCCGAAGGAATCGACTGCCAGCGATGCCATGGTCCCGGCGAAAACCATATCCGCGCGGCGCAAAGGAAAGGCGCCCCGGCAGATCAAATCCGCAAAGCCATCGTCAACCCATCGCGGCTCAGCCCGGACCGGCAGCTTGAAGTCTGTATGCAGTGCCACCTCGAAACCACCAGCCGTGCCCTGCCGCACTCCATTCAGAAATACGATCGCGGACCTTTCTCCTATCGCGCTGGCGATCCATTGGGCGAGTTCCGCATCTTCTTCGATCGCGCCCCGGAAAGCAAGGACAGAGATGACTTCGAGATCGTCAACTCGGCTTACCGTCTTCGGAAATCCGCTTGCTTCCTCAGGAGCGCCGGCAAGCTTACCTGCACCACTTGCCACAATCCCCATGACATCCCCCGCGGAGAACAAGCCACCGTGCGGTACAACGGAGTCTGCCACGATTGCCACGGGCTTGCGTTTCAACAGGCCGTAGCGAACCGCAAGCACACCGAGGCGGCCGATTGCATCGGTTGTCACATGCCAAAGCGTCGAACCGAAGATGTTGTTCACGCGGTTATGACGGATCACCTCATTCGGCGTTTTGCGCCCACACGCGATGCGCTATCCCCACTCAATGAAAAACAGGAGACTTACCGCGGCGAAGTGGTTCCTTACTATCCTTCCCCGTTGCCGCGAACGGCCGGGAACGAATTGTACACAGCCGTGGCCCAGGTGACGGAAGGAAGCAATCTCGCGGGCGGCTTACAGCGCTTGAGTGCGGCAATCGCACAACAGAAACCGGCCCGGCCTGAGTTTTACGTTGAATTCGGCCGCGCGTTGCGGAAAGCCGGAAAACCTGCCGAGGCGATCCAAGCCCTCGGCCAAGCCATTGCTCGCGCCCCGAATTCCACCGCCGCCTTGCTGGATCTCGCCGCCGCGCTCACCGAAGCCGACCGTCCCGCGCGCGCTTTTGAACTTCTTGGCCAAGTGACCCGAATCGCGCCGGACAACGCGCTTGGGTGGTACCGCCTCGGGCTCGCGCACTTAGCCGCAGGCCGCGAACCGGAAGCAATCGCCACACTTGAACGGAGCTCCGCGCTCGATCCCGATCTCGCTGAAGCGCATAACCTTCTCGGGGGCGCGCTGGCCAACAAGGGCGATTTCGATCGCGCGCAAACCGAGTTTGAGCAGGCATTGCGCGTGAACCCGGATTATCCTGAGGCACTGAGCGGTCTCGGCCAGTTGCTAGCTCGGAGCAATCTGCCGCTTGCCGCGTTCCGCTTTGCAAGATCTGTCCAGCTAAGGCCGGGCGACCTGGAGACGCGCATCAATTACGCGGCAACGCTGGCGGCTCTGAACCGCTTCGATGAATCCGAACAACAAGTCGCGGCCGCTCTTCAGGTGGACCGAAACTCCCCGGACGCTCATAACCTCAAAGGCAGACTGCTCGAACGGAAAGGACTCACCGATCAGGCTCTCAGCGAATTTCTGCAAGTCACCGGATTAAGCCCCGGCTTCGGTCCCGGGCACCTCAGCGCCGCAAACATCCTGGCGGCCAAGGGAGACTTCGCAGCCGCGGAAAAACACTTGCGTGAAGCGGCCCGCGGTTCGGACCCAAACATCCGGGCTATGGCCGGCGCCGCCCTGCGGCAATTACAGCGATCGCGCTAAACCGCTGGACAGTGGACAATAGGATCAGTTCATGACGAGAACTGAAAATGAGCAAGACTTAGTTCTGGGCAACAAGCAGTTGCTCAGTGCATTCTTCGTGGTAGTCGCGCTGTTAGGCGTGTTCTTCACCATGGGATATATTATCGGCCGCAACACCGGCGCCAAATCCACCAAGGACGCGAGCGCCGATGCCGGCCCCGGCACTGCCGTCACCGCGAACCGAGGTTTAGACCCGGTGACGGAGCATGCAAGCTCCCGGGCCGTAAATACGCCGTCATCTGCGGTTACACAGGAACCCACCACCGATGCGGCGCCCACCAGAAAGCTCCGGGAAGCCGGGGAGCCGAAGACGGAAGCCGAGCCGTCCACGGCCGCCGCCACCCAGAGCGCGCCCGGCCATCAGTATCTTCAGTTGATGGCGGTGAAACGTCCTGTCGCCGATAACATGATCAAACTGCTGAAAGGCCGCGGCTTTCCTGCTTTATTAGCGGAAAGTTCCAAGCCCGAGCTTTTCCGGGTACTCGTTGGACCTTTCGCGGACATGCAGACTCTCGCCAAGACGAAATCGGAACTGAAAAGCGCCGGCTTCGAATCCATGATCTCCAAATAGAATGATTTCCAAATAGAATGATTTCCAAATAGAATGGTGTCCCGATAGTGCTGGTCCAAATCGCCCCGCGAGGCCCCCGGCTGCCTGAGTGGGCACGCAAAAGCCCAACTCACTTCGAGTCCGTCAATAAACTAAAATCCGGTTTGCGTGCGCTGAATCTACACACTGTTTGTGAATCCGCGCGTTGCCCCAATATCCACGAATGCTTCCATCGCGGGGCCGCGACATTCATGATCCTGGGGAATCTCTGCACGCGCGGATGTTCGTTCTGCTCTGTCCCGAAAGGCCATCCAAAGAAACAGGACATGCGCCTGGATCCCGCCGAGCCCGCCAATGTCGCCCGCATGGCCGCCGAAATGAAGTTGCGCTATGTGGTAATCACCAGCGTGAATCGTGACGATCTAGCCGACGGCGGATCGCGCCATTTCGCACAAACAGTGGAACTGGTGCGAGCAACTCTTCCGGACGCCCGCGTGGAAGTCCTTACGCCGGATTTCTGCGGAGATCGAAGCGCGGTCTCCCGCGTCCTCGATTCCGGCCCGCATGTCTTCAACCACAACATGGAAACCGTTCCGCGGCTCTACCGGAAAGTGCGCCCGCAAGCGAACTACATTCAGTCTCTCGAAGTTCTGGAATCCGCGCGCCGGCATCGTCCCGCAGTCCTGACGAAATCCGGTTTCATGGTGGGTTTGGGAGAAACGGACGCGGAAGTCCGGAGTCTCTTGCACGACCTTCGCGCCCGCGACGTCGACGTGGCAACCATCGGCCAGTATTTGCAGCCTTCCCGCCGCAACCTGCCCGTTGCCGAATTCATTGCGCCCGAGCAATTCGAGATTTGGCGCGAGTTCGGATTATCCCTCGGATTCAAGATGGTCTTCAGCGGTCCCCTGGTCCGAAGTTCATATATGGCGGATCGGGTTAGCGCGGATCTGGTCTAAATTCACTCGTGCTGTTCGGTCTTCTTACCGCGGTCCTGCTGATCCTGATTTTTCCCGGTTTTGGAGTAACGGCGCTCGCGCCGATCGCACTCATCCCGGTGCTATACGCCGCGGCGAGAGAACCACGCCCGCTCCGCCGCTTCCTGATAGGCTATCTCACCGGCAGCATTTACTGGTTCGGTGTCTGCTACTGGATTCAGTCCACTCTCGAACAGCACGGCGGAATGGGAGCCGTCACAAGCTGGGCGCTGTTTACCCTGTTCTGTCTTGCGAAAGCCATTCAAACGGGTCTGTTCACCTGGGCAGTCCGCTATTTCCAGCGCGGCTGGTGGGCAGCGCCCGCGCTCGCCGCGCTCTGGACTGTTTTCGAATGGAGCCACAACTACACCGGCTTCGCTTGGCTGGTTCTTGGAAACGCCGCGATCGATTGGCCGCTCCTGGCCAAACTTGCTCCATTCACCGGTGTTTGGGGCATTTCCTTTGCCCTTGCGCTGGTTTCCGCCGCGGTGGTAAGGCGCCAATGGGCATGGCTGCTGCCCGTTGCCGCCGTTGCTCTGCTCCCGGCCCCGGGCCTGTCTCCCGCCACGAAGACCGCTCTTGCGATCCAGCCCAATATCTCAGATGAGTTTGCCTGGTCTGAGGAGCCGGTAGCCGAACTCCGCCGTCACTTGGCGCAGTTATCGACACCTTACTCAGGCGCTCATCTTGCGCCTGACATCGTCGTCTGGCCTGAGGTCCCCGCACCCATTTACGATTCCGATCGCTTCCTGAGCGATGTCGCGCGAGCGGCCGCAGCCCCGCTGCTGGCCGGCGTCGTCAGCCACACCGATTGGGGCGCCCCGCTCAACTCCGCGCTGCTGCTTTCCCGCGATGGACAATTCATCAGCAGGTACGACAAAGTCAATCTGGTTCCGTTCGGCGAGTTTGTTCCGTGGCCTTTCAACGCGGTCGCCCGCAAAGTTTCGACCGAAGCCGGAGAGTTCGCTCCCGGCGCCCGGGCCGTCGTAGCGCGCAACGTTGGCACGTTCATCTGTTATGAATCGGTTTTCCCGAATTACATCCGGCAGTTTCCGCTTCATGGCGCCACCGTGCTGTTCAACATCTCAAACGATAGCTGGTTTGGGAGGAGTGCCGCGCGCCACCAACATTTTGCTATAGCCCGCATGCGCGCAGTCGAGAATCGCCGTTGGCTGGTCCGCGTCACCAACAACGGCATCACGGCGTCCATCGACCCCGGAGGCAAAGTCCACAATCAGCAGCCGTCCTACAAGGAGGTTGCCGCTCTGTTGCCTTACGGCGAGGACCGCGGCATTACACCGTACACACAATGGGGCGACTGGTTCATTCTTCTGTGCGTGTTCATCATCCTTACAGCGGTACTTCCACGACGTTCAAAATATCCCGGATCACCTGATCTCCCTGATGGGAACGCTGGCCCCCGACGGGCGCGGCCCGCGGCTGTACCATGACGCGGTGGCCAAACACCGCAACCGCCAGGCGCTTCACATCGTCCGGAATGGCAAAGGTCCTTCCTTCCGCGAACGCTCGCGCCTGGGCCGCCCGGTATAGCGCTTGCGATCCTCGCGGGCTAACCCCCAGGGCCAGGGCATCGTGAGTCCGTGTCTTCTCCACAATGGCAAGCAGGTAATCCGCCACAGCATCCTCTACTCGTACTTGATGCACCGCGTCCTGTAACTCTGCCAGCTCCGCGCCGTTCATCACCGGTTCCGCGCGAGCATCCGGTTCCTGCCGCAGGATCTCCCGCTCGCTCGATGGGTCGGGATACCCGATCCGCAAACGCATCAGAAACCGGTCCAATTGCGATTCGGGCAGCGGGTATGTTCCGTGGTGCTCCGCGGGGTTTTGCGTGGCGATCACCATGAAAGGCTCCGGCAAGGGAATTGGGCGTCCATCGATCGTCACCTGCCGCTCATTCATCGCTTCCAGCAGCGCGGATTGTGTTTTCGGCGTGGTCCGGTTGATCTCATCCGCCAATAGAAAATTCGTAAAGATCGGGCCCGGTTTAAACTCGAATTCTTCCGAATGGGCGTTGTATATGGTCACGCCCAACACATCCGAAGGCAGCATGTCGCTTGTGAACTGCAGGCGGTGAAATCCGCAGTCGATCGCCCTCGCCAATCCGTGCGCAAGAGTGGTTTTCCCGACGCCGGGCACGTCTTCAATTAACAGATGGCCACGCGCCAGCAGGCAGACAACGGCCAGCCGGACAGCCTCCGCCTTGCCACGCAGTACGGCTCCCAGCGCACGCTCCAGCCGTTCCAGCGCCGCTGTTTCCGTGGCCCGCACAGACATTGGTAGATTTTAACGCGGCGCCGGTTTACACCGGCCCGTTTCTAAGAAACCCTTTCAACCGGCGTACAGTTTCCTGCGCACGGCTTCCACGACGATCTTATCGGATGTGGCTTGCACCGGGATTGTTATTATGAGACTCCACTCTGAATGAGCCCTACTTCGAACGACTTCATGATGGCATTTATCAATGTCGCCATCCTTTGGATGCTGACTACGCCGCACGAATTCGCCCATGCCTGGGTGGCCACCAAACTGGGCGACGACACGCCGGAGTTGGAAGGCCGTCTGACACTTCAGCCGCTGGCGCACATCGACTGGATTGGAACCACGCTGCTGCCCTTTATCTCTACATTGCTCACAGGCGGATTTATCGGATGGGGAAAGCCTGTGAATACCAACGTCAGCAAATTGAAATATGGTCTAAACGGATTGCTGCTGGTAGCGCTCGCGGGACCCGTGATGAACCTGCTGTTCGCCATGGTGTTGATCGTGATCTCGGTTGCGACGGCAAAGGTGTTCACCCCGCTTGCGGAATTCGCCACCCAAGCCGCGCGGCTCAGCGTCTATTTAGCTGTGTTCAACCTGGTGCCTGTGCCGCCGCTCGACGGATCGAAGATTCTGATTGCACTCCGGTTTCCGCCCTTTCTATACAATGAGCTGGCGCGTTTTGGTTTCATACTCCTGCTGCTCGCATTCCAATTCACCGGGCTCGGAATCTGGATGGCGAACGTGAGCTACATAATCACTGCATCCATGTTCCACGTCGTGCAGGGAGTATAGCCCAGGGAGTATAGCCCAGGGCGTTTAATCCGGGGCGTTCAATTTTCCAGACGGAATGCTTGTCGGCTTTCAAACTTCTGGCGCCCTACTTCGTCGTGTGCCGTGACGATGATGGTGTATTCTCCCGGCTTCATATTGGGCTGTAAGTTCAGACTCATATTTCCCGGTACGTATGGCTTCGGATAATAAGAGTAGCTTTTATCTTCAGCCGCGTGCTCCTGAGAGTAAATCTGCTTCCCGGTCCCGTTCAGCACGGCGACGTCATAGCTCACATCGATTGTGTTGCGCTCCGCGTAACGGAAGCCCGCTATATCGAAACGGGCGAACAGCGTATCGCCAGGACGAAACACCGCGGCCGGGATCGGGTGCGCATCCTCTTCGGACCGGTGAAATGTAAAATTTCGGATGGTGAGTTCCGCGCTTGGAGGAACATCGTGTCCGGTTACTTGGACCGTGATCTCGGAAGCAGCGGTCAGGTGAGAAA
>JALYXI010000226.1 GCA_030947245.1 Acidobacteriota bacterium | reverse complement strand
AAGCGGCAGGATTCAAAAACGATCACGGTTCCCGGAGTGGGGCTCTTCACATAGGCGGCAAGTTGCTCGAAACCCGAACCGGCGCCACTGCTGCCCGCATCCTCCCCGTCGTCTTCGGATTTGGCCGTGCGGGGCAGTGCGGCCTCGCCGGCCGTGGCCAGAATCACGCGTTTCGCCGTGAACAACGATAAAGCGCGCGCGTCATCCACAACCTGAACCAACTCCACCTCGGAAAGGTCGTAATGTGTCAGGCCGCCATCCCGCTCGTCTTCGGTCAGGTGAGCGGCAATCAGCGCTTCGCGGCACCGGCGGCGGTCATAGGCTTCAGCGCCCAGCAGCAGACTCACTGCCGGAACATCGCCGCGCTTCAGCCGCATTAGGAATTGCGCGGGTGTCATGCCTCAGAACTTCTCCAGAATCGCACTCACCACGCTCCGGGCCACATCCCGGCTCAACCGCTGCATCGCGGGTTCGCTTTCGTCGAAGTAATTTCTGGGGTCGATGCTGATCTCGTAACGCTCATGCACTTCGAAGTTCGGCCGCGAGAATAACACGTTCCCGGCCTTGTCGCGTAGCGTCACGGAAAGGATCACAATAGCCTGAACGCCGGTTGCGCGGCCCGCGTTATTGTCGAAAATGGTCGGGTAGGAGATGAAGTTCACCACCGCCCCGGAAAGCACGGCGTCGGCGGTGTCCGGGTCCGCGTTGACGTGATAACGGGTGCGGGAGATCAGCTCCCGTGTCACAGCGGTTGCCAACAAGTCCGACACCTTGTACTGCGTCGTGACATTACCGAATGCTGGAACGGCGATGGTCCCGATCGTTTTCGGAAGCGTGTCAGCGGTACCGGCGACGTGATAGCCGCAGCCGGTTAAGCCCAAGGCAAAAGCGAGCGCCAGAATTCTCAAAGCACCTCTTGAATCACTTGCAATGCGTTATCAGCCATCAGTTTCAGGTTGTCCGCCGCCATCCACAGCCAGAAAGCGCGCGGGCTGTTGCGATCCGCGGAAATTGCTCCCACCGCGATGCCACTCTGCCCGGCGACACCTACGTTGTTCGGCGGTTCCAGGGCGGACTCGCGCAAGTCGACCGGCGTCTCTTTCAGGATCTGCTCCAGCGCGGCGATCGCCGGCCTCTGTTCAAATTCAATCCAGAGCGAAAAGCTGTAGCCATGGAACACCGGCGCCTGCACCAGCCGCAATGAGGGTACCGGAGCCTGTCCTGAGTTCGAAAGCAAAGTGGCTAAATGCCGCTCAATGCGCGTTTCAATCTCTTCCAGAGCTACCGGCGCATCCTCGCCGAACCGCGCCAGCATGCTGTAACTCAACTGGGCATCGTATACGGCTTTGGGCAATGGCCGGAAAGCGAGAAGACTCACGGACTGGCCCTGCAGTTCCTCAACGCCAGCGGTTCCCCGCTCGCTGGCCGGTTCGAACACGTGCGCAACTGTGCGGGAAATCGGGAACACGGGATGGACGCGGCTCAGCAGCAACGCGATCGCAATCGAAGCGGGATGCGCGATCACTTGAATGGCATCGTGCGGCACTCGGAAATCGTGCGGCTCCACCAGTGGCGCCCGTAAGCGGGCTTGCGGAGTACCCTCCAGGCAGTAGCTCATGTCGATCAATGTGCCGGGAAGCCCGAAACCGGCTACTTGCAGAGCCGCTTCACAGGAGCCCGCAAGTACGGTCACCTCGACGCGCTCAAAAGCGGCGGGATCGAGTTTCGCTATCACCGCCGGTTCGCCGCCCGCCTCCGTCAGCTTACCTGCCTCTTCGCCGGGAGCGGCAATCAGGCGGACATCGTAGCCCATGCGGCTTTCGGCCAGGGCGTCGCGAATCTCCCTTCCGATCAGAGTCTCGCTCCCCACTATCGCGATCAGGTCAGCCAACCTGATGCTCCGGCTCTGGCGGACGAGAAGGACGCAAGCGGCGCAACATGCCTCCGGCGCGAATCAAAACGCCGCTTCCGACGTAAGCGGACGCCAGGATCAGCAGCGCAGGCTGCGAATAGTTCCACAGCAAAAATATGATTCCCCCCAGCAGAACCACGGTCAGGGGCGAACGCGGGCGCAGCAGATTCAGATCTTTAAAGCTGTTGTAACGCCAAGTGCTGACCATCAGAAAGGAAAGCAATCCGACCAGGCAGAGCCACAAAACCACGGGTTGCCAGAAGATCATGGGATAGCCATCGGCGAAATACGCTACAGCCGCAATCATTCCTGCGCCGGCCGGAATCGGGAGCCCCACAAAATACTTGCGATGAGGGCGTCCGGGATTCTTCGGCATCGGATTCTTTTGAACGTTGAATCGCGCAAGCCGCGCAACGCCGCACAGCAGAAATAGAAAAGAAACCAGCTTTCCCCATTGCAGCAGATGGCGGTTTACCCCGGCTCCATATCCGGCATCCACGAACTGCACGCCCCAGCAATATGCCAGCAGGGCCGGAGCGATCCCGAAGCTGATGGCATCCGCCAGAGAATCGAGTTCGGCCCCGAAAGCGGACGTCGTGTTCGTCATGCGCGCCACGCGCCCGTCCAAACCGTCGAGCAACACGGAAAGGCCGATCACCTTCGCGGCAAAGGAGAAGTGTTCCGCCGCTTCCAAAGGACGCCCGGCAACCAGGAGTGAACCCTCAATCGTCCGCAGGATTGCGAGATAGCCCAGAAAGATGTTACCTGCGGTGAAGAGCGAAGGAAGAGCGTACGCCGCCCGTGAAGGACGCCGGACCTGGCCTATGTCTGGCAAAGCAGGCCTTCTTCCACTTCGAGCGGCGCGGATTTCACTTGGATCACTTGGGCTCGGTCCGCGCGGCGGGCCAGAACGCTCGACCCTGCTGCCACCCGCATCCCCGGCCGTACTTCCAAAATCCACTCCGGTCCGAAAATCACATCCACGCGCGACCCGAATTTGATCAATCCCACGCGCTCACCCGCCTGTACGAACTCGCCCGGCTTGCGCGTGAACACAATCCGGCGCGCCAGCAGCCCGGCAATCTGCTTGAACACGACTGTGGTACCGTCACCCCTCACGGTTACCGTGTTCTGCTCATTTTGCACGGATGCATGCTCGCGGCTGGCAATCAGAAACTTTCCCGCGGAATATTGAACGTCCGCGATCACGCCGGAGATGGGCATCCGGTTTACATGAACATCGAAAATATTTAAGAAAATGCTGATCCGCGTTCTTTTTCCAGGCTCTTCCACGATCGCAACGACTTTGCCGTCCGCGGGAGATACCGCAACATCGCCGGCAGGCGCCAGACGTTCGGGATCGCGAAAAAAGTACGCGCAGAACGCGCCCACAACAAACAGGGGAAGGGCAAACCAGGGGCCCGCCGCGTAACTCACCAGCGCGCCCACAGCCGTGAATGCCAGGGCATAGTAGATACCGTCGCGAACCATCAGCGTCTACCAGTTTACTTTGGTTGCGGCGAAAGTGGCTCCGGCGAAACCTTTCGCGCCGCCGCCCCGGCCCGTTCCGCCTTCCGAACCTCTTCGAAGTAATTTTGCACGTATCCTTGCAGTTCTACCGGCACTTCGTCCCGGCTTACCTCACCCGTCGATGCCCCATGGGCCGCATTCCGATGCGAGTACTGCGTATGCAACTGCTGCGGACCCGATTGCGACTCCACCATCATTTCACCGCTCACGTTCGCGGAACGCTTCCCCATCACTTCGCTCAGTTTGCCCATGGCGGCTTTCTGTTCCGCAGCCTTTACATCTTTGGCGCCGTCCTGCTTGCCTATGCCGCTGCCGGGCTGCGCCGCCGCCTGCTGATCGGAACTCTTGCCGCTCCCTTTCCCCTGTGAACTTTCCGCATTGTCCTGGTCCCCGGGCTGTTGGCCGTCCTGACCCTCCGCATTCTCCTGCCGGCCGCCATCCTTGCTCTGCCCGGGGGACCCCTTCTCTCCGGATTTCGCCTGCTGCGACTCGCCTTTCTGCTGCCCCGCGCCCGCCTTCTGGCCCGCAGCCCCGTTTGGCTGCGGTTTTGCTTTAGAAAGAAGGTTCTGCATGGCATCTTTCATTTTAGAAAGGAGGTTCGAATTCGCGCCTTGTCCCCCCTGCTGGCTCGCGCCCTGCTCTCCTTGCTGAGGACCCTCCCGGCTTCCCGCCGGATCGTCCGCCGGGCTCTTGCCTGCAGCTGGTTGACCATTATCCGAAGAGTCTGAAGACCCCTTCTCGCCGCCTTCCTTATCACTTCCGTCCGCCTTGCCTTGGCCCTCTTTGCCCGCTGCGGTCTGGACCTTGTCATTGTTCACATCCGGAACGCCGATCTGCTCCAACGCGGAAGCAGATGCCGGTTCCAGTTCGCCCGCGCGTTTCTGCTGTGAGCGCGGAAGCTGCATCCCCTGCTCATCCATCGTATCTGTCCGGTCCCGATTGCCCCCCTGCTTCTTTCGAGCCGACGCCAGCTTGTCCTCCGGCGCGTGCAGCCCCAAGCCATCCATTACTACCTGCGTGAACGGCGCCTTGAAATCCAAACTCCGGCGGATTCCATACCGGAGGGCGAATAGGCTGGAAGCGATCAGCCCCAGCACTCCCATTGCATATAAGGCGCGTGGGATTCGGAACGGCACCGCGGCGTCCAGATTCACCGCGGGAATCAGCTGCTCGGCCTGGGTCTTCTGAAACTCGCGAACGCCGGAGATAGCACCGGCGCGCGGCTCGGAAAAGAACAACGCCGTCGACAGCGCATCGTGCAAACCCGCCCGGCTATCCACCAGCACCGCAATGTGATAAGGCGATGGCATGCGCCGTATAGTGCGGTACAGGCCCAGGCCCAAACCACCCCCGGCCAGCAGCACAACCAAACGCCAATCCAGCAATTGGGTTCCCGCCAGCAGAAGCAGAATCACGCCGCCCAGCAACAGCGCCGCCGTGAAGGCGAACTGCGCCAGCACTTCGTTCCACAAGTACCGGAGGCGGGCACGTTTAATGAATGCGAGAATCAAGCCGAAACTCCAATAGGGATTGCGTTACTTCAAAGAAAGGATGCAGAGAAAGGACCCATGCACTTCCTCAGTATGTCAGGAAAGAGGCGCTAAAATCAGAAGAACCCGCAAATGGACCGACTCCTGAAGATTTTGATCGTCGATGACGAAAGCAGCCAACGCACGGGTCTCGCCGGCATGGTAAAAGCCTGGGGCATGCAGGCCGAAACAGCGACTGACGGAGCCGACGCGCTCGAAAAGCTGGAGTCCTATCCGGCCGATGTCGTGGTGACAGATCTCAATATGCCGCGCATGGACGGCTATGAGTTGATGAAAACCATGCGGGAACAGGGCAGCATGACGCCTACCATTGTGGTCACCGCGTTCGGGAATGTGGATACAGCCGTTCGTACCGTTCACGAGATGGGGGCGTACTGGTTCCTCGAAAAACCGGTACAGCCGAATGTGATGCAGACGCTGCTGCGCCGCGCGGCCACCCACAACGTTCTCGGAAAGGAAAAAAATACTCTCGAGCGGCAATTGCAGTACAAGGGCACGCTCGGCGAAATGGTGGGCCACAGCCCGCGCATGCAGGAGATCTTTTTCCACCTGCAGCAGGCCGGCCCCAGCAAAGCCTGTGTCCTGATCTCGGGCGAAAGCGGAACGGGCAAGGAACTGGTGGCGCGAACGCTGCACATGCTGAGCCCGCGCAAGCAGGGCCCGTTCGTCGCTATCAACTGCGCGGCGCTCCCGGAAACGCTGATTGAAAGCGAACTCTTCGGCCATGAGAAGGGGTCGTTTACGGGCGCTTCGGAACGGCGGGCGGGTTGCTTCGAGATTGCCCAGCACGGCACTCTGCTGCTGGACGAAATCGGTGAAATGCCCTTGCTGACCCAAGCCAAGCTGCTGCGCGTTCTCGAAGATTCCAAAGTCCGGCGCCTGGGCGGCAAAGCTGAGTTCGAAGTGGATGTGCGTGTTATCGCGGCTACCAACAAGGTGCCGGACGATGCGGTTCGCGGGGGAAGCCTGCGTGAAGATTTGTTTTACCGGCTGAACGTCTTTCACATCCACCTGCCGCCGTTGCGCGATCGTAAGGAGGACATCCCCGCGATCGCGACGGCGCTGGTGGCGGATATGAACCGCAAGCATGACACGCAGGCCACCGATCTATCGCCCGAGGTTTTGGAGGCATTTGAAAATTACGAGTGGCCGGGCAACATCCGCGAAATGCGAAACGTCGTGGAGCGCGCGGTCATCCTGACCCGCCAGGGCACCATTGAACTTAGCGTGCTGCCTGTCAATCTGAAGCAGGCCAAGCCCTTCGCGGCCGCCGCGGTCGCCACCGGAGATGCCGCCGCCCCACCTGCGCAACCTGTTCCAGCGGCGCCGCCCTCTCCCGAAGACAATTCACTGCATTTGCCCATCGGCACCACGGTGGAAGCCGCTGAGAAATCCCTAATTATGCGCACTCTGGAGCACACGCGCCAGAACAAAACCCGCGCGGCTGAAATTCTGGGAATCAGCCTGAAGACTTTGCACAATAAGCTGAAGGAATACGGGGCTTAGCATGCTCTGGAGTAAGCTTTTCATACCTACCCTGCGCGAAGCGCCTTCGGACGCCGAGGTGGTGAGCCACAAGCTTTTGCTGCGCGCGGGCTACATTCGCCAGCTCGCTTCCGGAATTTACAGCCACCTGTTTCTGTCTCAACGCGCGCTGCTGAAAATCACGAAGATCGTTCGTGAAGAGATGGATGCCATTGGCGGGCAGGAAATGTTGTTGCCCGCCCTGAACCCCGCGGAATTGTGGCAGGAATCCGGCCGCTGGGGCGTGATGGGCCATGACATGTTCCGCCTGAAAGACCGGTGGGATCGCGGCCTATGCCTCGCCATGACCCATGAGGAAGTGATGACCAGCATCGCGCGCGGCGAGTTGCGCAGCTATAAACAACTTCCGCAGATTTGGTATCAGATCCAAACGAAATTCCGCGATGAAATGCGCCCCAAAAGCGGGCTGATGCGCGTGCGCCAGTTCATCATGAAAGACTCCTACTCCTTCGATCTTGCGCCCGAAGGACTCGACGTTTCCTATCGCAAGCACTACGAGGCGTATTGTAAAATCTTCAGCCGCTGCGGTTTGTCGTATGTCGCAGTGGAAGCGCACTCGGGCGCAATGGGCGGCAGCGAATCCACCGAGTTCATGGTTGCCTCCAGCGCCGGCGAAGACTTCGTGGTGGTGTGCCCGGAATGTGGCTACGCGGCGAATCTGGAGAAGGCCGCTTCGACCGCGCAGCCTCCCTTAGCACCCGATCCGGAAGGCGAACACGAGCCCGAAGAGTTCCACACGCCGGGCCGCAAGACCATCGCCGAAGTCGCCGAATTCACCAGACTCCCGCCATCGTCCCAGATGAAGAGCTTAGTAATGGTGGCGGATGGCAGGCCTGTTCTGCTTTTGTTGCGCGGAGATCATCAGGCGAGCGAAACCAAGCTGTCCTCCGTTCTGCAGGCCCGCGAGGTGCGTCCTGCTCACCCGCACGAGATTCGCGAATGGTTCGGCGCGGACCCGGGCTCGCTGGGCCCTATCGGCATTGACAGTATGCAGGTGGTCGCGGACCGTTCGCTCGAAGGCCGCCGCAACATGATTGCGGGCGCGAACAAGGACGATCATCACCTGCGTCATGTCACGCCCGGCCGGGATTTCAAAGCGCGCTTCGAAGATTTTCGCCAGGTGGAAGAGGGCGACCGGTGCCCTTCCTGCGGCAAAGGCGCCCTCGAATTGAAGAAGACCATCGAGGTCGGGCACATCTTCAAGCTGGGTTACAAGTATTCGGAGTCTATGGGGCTGCGCGTAGTGAACCAGGAAGGCGCCGAGATCGCGCCCATCATGGGGTCGTACGGAATTGGGGTGGAACGCATTCTGAGTGCCGCCATTGAAGAGCACAATGACGCGGACGGCATGATTCTGCCCGCCGCAATCGCGCCATTCTCCGTCGTCGTAACGCCCGTGAATATTGCCGACGCAGCGCAAAAGGAGAAGGCGCAGGAGATCTACAGTTCGCTGCTTTCGCTCGGGATCGACGCGCTCCTCGATGACCGCGATGAACGCGCCGGTGTGAAATTCAAGGACGCGGATCTGATCGGGATTCCGTACCGGATCACCGTCGGCAAGAAGCTTTCCCAGGGGCTGGTGGAATTCGTTCAGCGCCGCGGGAAGACATACTCGGACATCCCCGCCGGGGAAGCCGCCCTCGCGGTGCAAAGGGCTCTGGCCGCTTGAACTGGTCCGCCATTCGGGAGGAATTCCCTGCGCTGAAACATTGGACGTTTCTGAACACAGCCACCTTCGGCCAGATGCCGAACCGTTCGAAGGCTGCGCTGGACCGTCACTTCGAGAGGCGGAACCGGTTTGCCTGCGACGACTTCGTGGAATGGTTCGACGACATGGACCGGATCCGGGCTTCAATAGGACGGCTGATCCACTGCGAAGCGGATGACGTTGCATTCATCCCCAATGCGTCCACCGGGATCTCGCTTTTGCTCTCGAAGCTCGAATGGGAGCCAGGCGATCAGATCCTCACTCTGCAAGATGAATTTCCCAATCAGCTCTACTATCCGGCTCACTTGGTGGCGCGCGGAGTCGAATTGCTGGTCGTACGGGGCGAAGAATTACTCGATCACGTTTCCGAACGCACCCGTCTGGTAGCGATCAGCACGGTAAACTATTCGAACGGGTATACAGCGCCGGTGCCGGAGATTGCCGCGCACCTGCGTGATCGAGGCATTCTCCTGTACCTGGACGGGACGCAGAGCGTGGGCGCTTTGGAATTCGATGCCAAGGCGATCCAGCCGGACATGCTGGCGGTGCACTGCTATAAGTGGATGCTCTCCCCCAACGGTGCGGGCTTCATGTACGTGGCTCCTTCGCTGCGTCCGAAACTGGAACCTGCGGAGATCGGATGGCGCAGTGATCGCAACTGGCGCGCCGTCGACACCCTGAATCACGGCGAGCCCGAGTTTTCGCCGGACGCACAGAAGTATGAAGCGGGCATGTTGAACTTCGCGGGCCTGTATGCCATGGGCGAGAATCTAGCCATGATGCATGAGATTGGACCCGCTCGCATCGAAGCGCGAGTTCTGGAGCTTGCCGCCCGCGTTCGCGGCATTGTCCAATCGAACGGCGCAACGGTGATGCACGAAGGCTCGCCGATCGTCGCCGCACACTTCCCTCAGCATGATGCCTCGCGGATCGCGCGGGAGTTGAAGCAGCAGGGCGTCATCGCCGCCGCGCGGCAGGGAAACCTGCGAATCTCGCCACACTTCTACAACAATGAAGCCGACCTGGATCGCTTCGAGGAAATTCTCGCGCGCATCATCGACCGAACTCAGTAGAATATAGAGCTTGTTCTTTCCCGGCGCGTTGTTCACGCTTGCAGTCGCGTACGCGGCTGGGCTGCTCTTGTTCCCTGCGCTTCCTCTGCCTCGCGCGGTCCGGCTGGGAATCGGCGCGGTTCTCCAAAGCTTGGCTGTCTTCATTCTGCTGCTTACTGGCTGCGCAACCGCGCCCGTGTTTCTAGCCGTAGGCGGCGTGGTTCTCATCGCGGCGCTCTTCCGGTTCCGGCGGATGCGTTTTGCCTTCCACCCTTCGGGCATCCCCTGGTATCTCTGGTTGCCCTTCGCGGGTTATGCGGTAATGTACACCATTCAGGCGATGGCTCCGGAGATCCAGCCGGACGCGGTTACCTACCATCTGGGCCTCGTAGCCGAATATGTCAGGCTGCACCGCTTTCCCGCGCGGATCGGGTTCTACGAGATGCTTCCACAGGGCCTGGAGATGCTGTTCACCATTGCCTTCGCGCTGGGGCGGCACTCGGCGGCAAAGCTGGTTCACTTTGCATTTCTGCTTGGCACGGTTCCTCTCACCGTCGCGACCGGCCGCGAGCTCAACATCAGTCCTGTGCGGTCCTTCATCGCGGGGCTGCTCTACTTTGCCATGCCGGTCGCGGGCATTACCGGCGCCTCCACGTACAACGACGCCGCGCTGGTCTTCTTTGCGCTCGCATCGTTCTTCACCATCGTTCGCTGGTATCACGACCGGCGCCCCGCTTACCTGGTTGTGCTGGGGTTACTCGCGGGCTTCTGCTTCGCAATCAAAATCACCGGATTGCCCGTCGCGATGGCTTCAATCCTTGCCGTTCTTGCCATCGCGAAGAGGCCCGTGCCTGTTCTTACCGTGACCGTCGCCGCACTCCTCTCCATTGCTCCGTGGATCGCGCGGGATTTCATGCTCACCGGCAATCCTTTCGCTCCGCTCCTGAACTCCTGGTTTCCCAATCCATTCTTCAATGCCTCCTTTGAACACCAGCTTGCAGTGAACCTCCGTTCCTATGAGGGAGGTTTCCGGCTCGCCAGCGCGCCGCTTGAGTACGCCTACCGCGGACGACTGCAGGGCATCATCGGTCCGTTGTTTCTCGCATTCCCTTTCGCGCTATTGGCGCTCAGAAAGCGAGCCGGAATTCTGCTCTGTCTGGGCGCGCTGATCTGCGGTTTGCCCTGGTTCTGGAACGCCGGCACGCGATTTCTGATGCCCGCCATACCCTTCCTTGCTTTGGCGCTCACGAGTGCGCTTCCCAGTTTCCTGCTCCCGCTTCTCCTGGCGGCGCAATTGATCCTGTGCTGGCCCGCCGTTGCGGAGCGCTTCGAAGATCCCTATGCATGGGCCTTTCGCGAGATTCCCTGGCGTGCCGCGCTCCGGCTGGAACCGGAACGGGATTACCTCGACAGGAGTATCGATGGTTACGCCGCGGGCGCACTGCTGGAGCGGGTCACCTCCGCGGGCGACCGCATCTATGGGCTGACTTCCATCGCGCAAGGGTATTGCGCCCGCAACGTGGTGGGCTTCTGGTATTCCACCCCGGATGTGCAGTTGGCCGAAGCGCTTCAAACCGCTCTTGCCCCACGCGCGCTTGTGGAAGTATCCGCCACGCTTCCGGCTGAAGCGGTGACCGGAATCCGTGTGGTGGCCGCCGCGGATTCGAAGGATGAGCTGCGCGTCTTTGAGGTTCGTCTGTTTGAATCCGGCCAACAGATTCCTGCCGGCACCGGGAGTAGCGTCGAAGCCTCTCCCAACGGCTCGGAAGCGCCGCTTGCCATCGACGGAAACCCTGTCAGTTCCTGGAGAGTACGCGGTCCCACGGAACGCGGCAGCTTCCTCAGCGTGAGTTTCGAGAGCCCCAAGCGGATCGATCGCTTGGCGTTGATCATGCCGCAAACTCAATCTCCACTTCCATTGCTGATTCAAACGCGGAACGAAAGAGGCGGAGCTTGGCGGACTCGCGCGGATTCCCTCCGGACGGCGGTGCTTCCGCCCTTGGATTTGCGGCGTGACGCCGGGCGCTTTCTGCACAGCGCCGGGTTCCGGTACATCGTGGCCCGCGCCGGCAATTCCGGCATGGATCGCATTGGCACTCAGTTGATCCGGCATCCGGCGGAGTGGGGCATGCGTGACCGTGGCGAGGCCGAGTCGATTCACCTGCTTGAAATCGAATAGCGCCGGTGCGTCACACTGGAGAAAGATGAGCTTCCTCGACAACCTGGAGAACAACCTGAAGGCTATGGAAGGGCGCGATGAAAGCGGCCCGGAAAACCAGCGCCAGCGCGAGCTGGACCGCAATGCGGCATTGAAAGCCGCGCCCTGGGCGGAAAAGTTGAAAAGCGGCTCCTTCACCCAGGAGCTGCTGAAGCAGACCGCGCGGGTGGGTCATGAGCTGCGGACCAAAGTGTTCATCGCGTGGATCGGCGCCTCGCTCAAGCTGGAAGCGCGCGATCGAAAGCTGGAGCTTTGCCCTACTCCAAATGGCGTCGAGGCTGTGTACCGGGAACCGGGTGGGGGTGAGCGCCGCGAACCGGTCGATCTGGAAGGCAGCGCGGAGCAGTTCGTGCGCAGTTGGCTGGCCGCTTAGTCGGCGGCAGCTTGGCGGCTTGCCTGGTCGCGCAGGATCACGACGCCGCAAGCCACGGCAAGCGCATCTTCCGCGAGCGCAATCAAAAGATCGGGCGCACCGGCGTTGCGCGTCAGCGAACGGCGAATCCAGAACCCGGCGAAGGATGCCGCGAGTGCAGCAACTCCGCCTACGCATGCACCCTTCCGCCAATCCTGCTTCCGCGCGGAAGAGACTGCCGCGCCGGCCACGCCGCCGGAAATGGCGCGTACAATGAGCGGGACCGCTGTGGTCCGGTCGGGAGTGAAGGGTAGCTTGTCCGCCACCAATTCCAGCACTGCCGCTCCGGTCGCGATGTCGGCGGATCGCTGTTTACTCAGAAATGCAAAAGGGCCGCCTCCGAGGTCGATTGAACCGGTATGAGCCGCCTGGCTGACCAGCGCCGGCGCCACCATGGATCGAAGGCCCGCCACAGCGCCGATTCCGGCTGCGCCCAATAGCGAGCTTACATCCGATTGATTGTTGTTCATTCCTTCACTGTAGTCCATCCGCGCGCGCCCAAAACGATCGAATCCTCCCCGGCACGCGCTTCAGTGTACGGAGGATCATACGAATCAAGAGAACCATTCCGATAATCAGGATCAGTAAGACCGGCAGAGCAACCGCGGGGTGCTGCCAAGCAAGAATCAGAAGGCCGACTGCTCCCACGTCTTCGGCGGCACTGATGACAGAATGCGTGACCGGATCGGGGACAGTGTGCGCTGCCAGGCGCGTGCCCATTTTGGCGGAGTGCGTACCAAGCGCCACGCTTCCGGTGAGCAGAATCGCCGCCATGCGCGCTGCCGGGTCCAGGTGCGCGGTAGCCTGCGCGGCCAACAGAGCTGCTCCCAACGGGCGGATGAATGTGTGAATGCCGTCCCAGATAGGGGTGAAGAACGGAACTTTGTCGGCCACAAATTCCGCTGCGTACATAACGCCGGCAATCGCCAGAACCAGCGGATGTGCCAGCACATGCAACTCTTCCGGTAAACCTGTCAGCCAACCGAAGCGCATCGAGAGCCCGAGTGTCAGAATTGTGGCGTAGAGGTTGATTCCGGAAGCCACCGCAATCCCGAGTATTCCAGAGAATGTCTGCATGCTTTAACTTTGCGCCGGACGGAAATCCTGAATCACCGCGCACCAACTTTGGTTGTAGCGGTCTTCTTCCAACTTGAATGCTACATCCACTCGCGCGCCCGCAGGCAGTTCTTGCGCGCGTTCCGCGGAGTGAAACGCTTTGAACCAGATTGTGCGCGAATTCTGCCGCAACGGGACACGAAGATGTTTTTCTTTCATATACGTGACCGGCCCCGCGACTTCCACGGAAATTGCGGCGAAGACCGGAACGGCATTGGAATGGCCGAACGGTTCCAGAGCGCCCACTTCCGCGAACAGATTGTCCGAAAGCTCGGGGATTGTGACCAAGGCATCGATCTCAAGCGATGGCTGGAGATCCTCCCGAGTCAGCTTTCCCGCGGCATGGGCGTTGAACCGCTCGCGGAACTCCGCCACTGAATGGGAACGGAGGGTCATGCCGGCTGCATGGCGATGTCCGCCGTACTTTACGAAGAGCTCCGGCATAGCGTCGAGCGCATCCAGTAAGTGGAAGCCCGGAATGCTGCGTCCTGAACCTTGCGCATTGCCGTTTTCCTGGCTCAAAACAAAAACAGGCCGGTGGAAACGGTCCACCAGGCGGCTGGCCACAATGCCGAGCACGCCGCGATGCCATTCCTCCGCGCAGAACACCAGCGCGTAGCAGCTTTCATCCACGGGCGTTGCGGCGCACTGCTCCAGAATGGCACTCACCACGGCGGCTTCTTCGGCCTGCCGGGCCGCGTTGAATTCGTGAAGCTGAGCGGCAATGGCCTGCGCCCGGTCCACATCCTGCGTCAGAAACAACTCGACCGCATCGGTGGCGCTTGACATACGGCCGGCGGCATTGATCCTCGGGCCCACGCGGAAGCCGATATCGTGGGCCGTGGGAGCGGACCCTGGATCGAGACCCGCAACGGCAAAGAGGGCCTGCAATCCCGGGCTCCGCACATTGCGCAACGCGGCAAGCCCGTGCCTCACGATGATCCGGTTTTCTCCCGTCAACGGAACCACATCGGCCACTGTCCCAATCGCGGCCATTTTTAAGAACGACTCCAAGACACGGCGTAGTTTATCTTCCGGCCATCCGAGCGAAGAGAGCAATGCCTGCACCAGCTTGAACGCTACCCCGACTCCGCAGAGGTCCTTATTCGGATACGTGCAGCCTGGCCTGTTCGGGTTGATCACCGCGTAGGCGGGCGGGATTGCGGTGTCGGGCAGGTGGTGATCCGTGATGATGACATCAATGCCCAGTTCGCGCGCGCGTTCCACTACGGCGGCTGCGCGGATGCCGGTATCGACGCTGATCATCAGAGTGACGCCGTCCCGGACGCAACCGTCCAGAGCGTCAAGCGAGATTCCGTAGCCCTCCTTGAGGCGGTGCGGAATGTGAAATGTTGCTTTGCCGCCAGCCAACTCAATTGCGGTTTTCAGAATGGCTGTGGAAGTGGCGCCGTCCACGTCGTAGTCGCCGTGGATGCGGATTCGCTCGCCGGAACGAATCGCGCGTTGAACGCGCTCAAGCGCGCTATCCATGTCGAGAAGCGCATGAGGAGAATGGAGCGCATCGAGCGAAGGAGCCAGAAACTCCCGCGCCGCCGTTTCCGTGTCCAGTCCACGGCTGATGAGCAGGTGCGCGATGGTTGGGGAAATGCGCAACAATCGCGCGAGATCCGAAGTTCCCGGATGTTCGCGGGGCAGAATCCAGCGCCGGGGCACAATTAGTTATTGGAGTAGAAGCCGCCCATGCCGGATTCGTCATCCGTGGCTTCGGGCGAAGGGAGCAGGCTTGAAATCTCTTCCGCCAATTCCAGGAACTCCTCGTACCAATCCGAGGTCACTTCGTAGACATAGAGCCGGGCATTGTGGTCGAAGCCGATCTCAATGGAACAGGTGCTTCCATCATGCACGCGGTATTCGCGCAAGCGGCGCTCAAACTCCCGGCGGTCGTCGCGGGATATATCGCAGTCTTCCAGTTCTTCCATCTGTCCGTCAACCTCATCGGCGGCATCGAACTGATTGGACCCGAACAGAATCAGGTTTGCGTTTACTTTCTTGGCTGTGTCGAGAAACATCCGGTAGTCCGGGTATGCATCGATATCCCATCCCACCATGGGCAGGCCTTCCAGGCCGCCCGCATAGCTTCGGAAAACCGCGAAACCCGAAGCATCCAAGAATTCCAGAATTTCGCGCTTGAGGTTGTCGAGATCGATGTCCACGGCCTTTACAGAATATCACCAGAGCCGGGGATTCTTGCACGTAAGAGCGTCTCACAAGCTGATGCTATATTTTATTTTGATATCGATTTATAGTTTTGATGTTTCTGTTAACTATGATATGGTTGGGTTGGGAGGTTCAGGTGCGTACGATAATCAGTCTGGAACAAGACGAAAAGGCATGGCTCGATGAAGAGGCCAAGCGCTCTGGGAAGCCAATGACAGAAGTGGTCCGCGTGGCAATCCGTTTCCTCCGGGAAGACCGGGAACGTTCTTTTCATGAAATGTTGGCTGAAACCAGCGGCACGTGGAAAGAGGGCGACGGCTTGGCCTATCAGGAACGTGTGCGGTCGGAGTGGGAGTAAAGTATCTTCTGGATTCGGTGATCCTGATCGATCACCTGAACGCCATATCCGGCGCAACGGAGTATCTGATGAAGACTCATGGAATGTGCGCCATTTCCGTGATTACCCGCGCGGAAGTGCTGGTTCCGTTTGACGCGAAGCACGCCCCGCCGATTCTGCGGCTTTTGAACGGATTTCCTTCTCTTACGATCGATGCCGAGATCGCCGACAGCGCCGCGCAACTGCGGCGGGCTCACAAATGGAAGCTGCCGGATGCGTTTCAGGCCGCGCTTGCCCAGAAGCATGAATTGACCCTGATCACGCGGAACACAAAGGATTTCCCGCCCGCGAAGTTCCGCTTCGTCAACGTACCATACTGAATTCAGCCGCCGATGGAATACATGGGCCGGGGCGGCGGAACGAACTGTGCGCTGTTGATCTGGTGGCCCAGCCATTTATCGCGCGTGGTGAGCCGCATCGCTTCCGCAATCGCTTCATTCGGCGCGCCGTTTCGTAGTAACACCTTGATATCGGTCTCCTCGATCGCAAACAGGCAGTAACGCAGCTTGCCATCGGAGGTGAGGCGCAGACGGTTGCAATTCAGGCAAAAAGGTTTTGTGACCGAGGCAATGAAGCCGACCCGGCCACCCCCATCGGCATACCGGTATTCGGTTGCGGGCGCGCGCGGATCGCTATCGGGAACTTCGAGCAGTTCGCCGATTCCGGCGGAAATCCGGGCGATCATTTCATCCGCCGAAAGGACGCGGGAGCGATCCCAGATCCGTTGGGCGTCGAGCGGCATGAACTCAATGAAGCGCGCTTCCATTCCGTGCTCACGGCAGAACCGCGCGATGGGAAGGATGTCGGGTTCATTCAAGCTTTTCACCGCGACTGCGTTTAGCTTGATGGGACCGAAGCCGAGTTCGATCGCTTTGGCGATTCCCTCGAGCACACGGGGCAAATCGTCACGACGGGTCATTTCCTGGAACCGGGTCCGGTCCAGAGTATCCAGGTGAATGTTTAAGCGGCGTAGCCCGGCCTCGTATAGAGCAGGGGCGTGCTGTGCCAGCAGAACGGCATTCGTGGTGAGCGCCACATCGCGGATTCCCGGGATTGCGGTCAGTTTGCGGATCAACACGGGAAGGCCGTGCCGAACCAATGGTTCGCCGCCTGTAACCCGCAGCTTTGTCACTCCGTTTTCGGCGGCGATGCCAGCCACCCGTTCAATCTCTTCGAAGCTTAGGATCTGCTCGCGGGGCTGGAACTTCACCCCTTCTTCCGGCATGCAGTAGAAGCAGCGAATGTTGCAGCGATCCGTAACGCTGATGCGCATACTATCGTGCAAGCGCCCGAAAGTGTCGCGAAGTTCGTTCACAAAGCCAGCATTCGCTCAAGAGGCAGGAGCGCGCGTTGCATCAGTTCGGGCGACAGTTCGACGCGCGGCTGGAGGTTCACCAGGCAATCGCGCAGCTTTTCGAGAGTGTTCATCCGCATGTACGGGCATTCGCTGCAATTGCAATTTTCGTTGGCGACGAAGTAGAACTGCTTGCCGGGCGCGAACTTCTTCATGGAGAAGCTGACGCCGCTTTCGGTCATGACGATGAATTCGCGGGCGGGGCTCTGAACGGCGAAATCGATCAGAGCCGAAGTGGAGCCGATGAACCCGGCGTGCTGCAGGACGGGACCGGGGCATTCGGGATGGGCGATTACGACGGCATCGGGATGTTCCCGCATGGCTTCAAGCAGACGCCGTTCGGGGAAAGTGGCATGCACGATGCAAGCGCCCTGCCAGATCTTCATGTTGGCGCGGCCCGTTTGCTTCTGAACGTAGGCGCCCAGGTTCCGGTCCGGAAGGAAAAGGACCGTCTTGTCGGCGGGAATCGAGTTCACTACATCCACGGCGTTCCGCGAGGTGCAGACAATGTCACTTTCCGCCTTCACTTCGGCCGACGTGTTGATGTAGCTGACAATCACGTGATCCGGATTCCGGCGGCGATACTCCCGAATGGGTTCCGGCGGGCAGCCTTCGACCAGACTGCATGACGCCGCGGCGTCGGGAACTACGACAATACGGTTCGGATTCAGGATACTGGCAGTTTCGGCCATGAACCAGACGCCGCAGAACGCGATGACATCCCCCTCGAAGCTCCGCGCCTTACGCGCGAGTTCGAGCGAATCGCCAACGGAATCGGCGAGTTCCTGAATCTCGGCGTCCTGGTAATGGTGAGCCAGAAGAATGGCCCGGCGGTCCCGCTTCAGGTCCAGGATCTCTTCGGCGATAGTTTGCGTGGCTAACATAGGGGGCGCGTTCGCGCCTGATAATGAAAGGATACCGTGAGAATCACGCTGCTCTCCACGTATGAGATGGGCCGCCAGCCATTTGGACTCGCATCGCCAGCGGCTTGGCTGCGTGCGGCCGGTCATGAAGTGGACGCAATCGACCTAAGCCGGGATTCCTTTCCGGCCGATGTGATCGCGTGCGCGGAGCTGGCGGCGGTGTACGTGCCGATGCACACGGCCACGGTGTTGGCGCTACAGCTGATTCCCAAGTTGCGAAGGTTGAATCCCCGGGTCAGGCTGGCTGCATACGGGCTGTATGCTCCGATGAACGGGGAGCGGCTTCGGAGTGCGGGCGTAGAGGCGATTCTGGGGGGCGAGTTCGAGCACGGGCTGGTGGATTGGGCCGCGGGCCGGCCGACGATCGAAGTTTCTCTCGAGCGGCAGAGCTTTTTGAAGCCGGACCGTACCGGCCTACCGAAGCCTACGGCGTACTCGCATTTGATGGGGCTTGGCCCGCCGCGGATGGCGGGGTATACGGAGGCCAGCCGCGGATGCAAGCATCTGTGCCGGCATTGTCCGATTGTGCCTGTGTACCGGGGAGCGTTCCGGATCGTGCAGCGGGAGGTTGTGCTCAGCGACATTCGCCAGCAGGTTGAGGCGGGCGCTCGGCACATTACGTTCGGAGATCCCGATTTTCTGAACGGACCGGGGCATGCGCTGCCTCTGGTGGAAGCTCTGCATCGGGAGTTTCCGTCGGTTACATACGACGTGACGATCAAGATCGAGCACCTGCTGAAGCACCGGGCGGCGTTGCCGGTTTTGAAGCTGACAGGCTGCGTATTTGTGACCAGCGCGGTGGAATCGGTGGACGATGCGGTGCTGGAGCGCTTTGCGAAGAATCATACCCGGGCGGACTTTTATCAAGCGGTGAATCTGATGCGCGAGGTTGGGCTTGCGATGAACCCGACGTTTGTGAGCTTCACGCCGTGGACGGCCCGGGAGGGCTACCGGGATCTGCTTCGCGCGGTGGCGGAGTTGGGTTTGATTGAGAATGTCGCGCCGGTTCAGTACGCGATCCGGCTGCTGATTCCGGTGGGGTCGCTTCTGTTTGACTTGCCGGAGATGCAGGAAATCGCGGGGCCGTTCGACCCGGAACGGCTCGTGCATCCGTGGAAGCATCCCGATCCCGCAATGGACCAGCT
>JALYXI010000217.1 GCA_030947245.1 Acidobacteriota bacterium | reverse complement strand
AAAAGAAGAGCCGGATCATTCGCTCTCATGGTAGCGCTCAGCACCTCGAACCGGTCGTGGCCGGTTTGGCTCCGGCTTACGCTAGCGGAACCCGGCCGCTTTCGCGCCAGGGACCGGAATCGCTCATGACACGATTTCCCAGAAGCTTTGCATCCTGGAATCATTAACTTACGCCTGAAACCAGGAATCCCGAGACATCGTACGCCGCATGATGAATGCAGGAAAACATGACCGCCACTAAATCCTTTCACGCATTGCAGAAAACTTCGATTATCTGGAGCAGCCGGAGGGAGTCCCAGATCGCCGTTCGAATTTATTATCAGGTCAGGATTGAAAACGATTGCAGGATGTACCACCTCACTCAGTTGGAGGAGTTGGATTTCTAAATGAAATCGAATAGTATTGAACATACCCGTGTCCGAGCCAACCGTCGAAAAACGAAAAGCTAAGAGGTTCCCGATCAATCTCCCCGTGCAGATCTCGGTGGTTGGGGGCAAACGCGTGGCTCGCGTCACAAAAACTTCGAATATCAGTTCCGGTGGCGTGTGCTTTCCTTCCGCGAAGGAAGTAGGTATCGGCGGGAAGATCGAGTTTTCTATCACTCTGGCTGACGGAGCGGCGCCGGTCCAGATTCGCTGCTTCGGAAAAGTGCTGCGGATTGAATCCTTACCCAATTGCGACCCCGTAACCCCATTTCAAGTAACCGCGACCATAGAACGGTATAAGTTTGTAAGAGATTAAGCCGAATCGCCCCCTAGTGCCGTACACTAGGCAAAGAAAAGGCGAATCCGTGGACCTCCCCTCTCTTCCCGCACAACCATTTCTCTTCCAAGAGCCGGATTTCACGCCGCGGATGACCAGCCGCCTGGAGAAGGCGCTGAGCCCCAATCTGGGTGCGGTCCTGAGCAGGTTCGAAGAGTTGAGTAAGCTGCCCGAATCCCCTGTCCGGGCCATCCATCGCCAACCCGCCACCCCTGGCACATTCGCTCCATTGCCCGAAGCGCTGGCGCCGGAATTGCGGGATGTGTTGAAAAAGCGTGGGATTGAGCGGCTCTATAGCCACCAGGCCGAAGCGTTCGAAACCGTCGCGCAGGGCAAAAATCTTGTGATCGTAACCCCCACCGCCAGCGGGAAAACGCTTTGCTATAACCTGCCCGTTTTGAATCTGCTGATGCGGAACCCCGGGGCTCGCGCCATGTACCTCTTCCCCACGAAAGCGCTTGCCGAAGACCAACTCCACGAGTTCCAGTCGATTGTGGAAGACATGGCTTCGGACCTCCGGGCGTTTACTTACGACGGCGACACCCCGCAGGACGCCCGCCGTGCCATCCGGCAGCGCGCGAACGTAATCTTCACGAATCCCGATATGTTGCACAGCGGCATTCTGCCGCATCACACCAAATGGGCCAAGCTCTTTGAAAACCTTCAGTACATCGTCATCGATGAACTGCATTACTACCGGGGCGTATACGGCAGCCATATGGCCAACGTGCTGCGCCGGCTTGCGCGGATTTGTGAATTTTACCGATCGAAGCCTGTGTTCATTTGCTGTTCCGCCACAATCGCGAACCCGTGCGAACTCGCCCAATCCTTAACTGGCCGTAAATGCGAAATCGTGGATCGCAGCGGAGCGCCATCCGGCGACAAGTACTTCATCTTTTACAACCCGCCGGTAGTAAATAAACAATTGGGCATCCGGCGCAGCTACATCAATGAAACGCGCCGTGTCGCGCTCGAATTTATCGATCGGGAACAGCAGACCCTGATTTTCGCGAATAACCGGCTGGCTACCGAAGTACTGGTGACCTATTTAAAAGACGCCTGCGACAACGGGCGCATTCCGGTTGAGACCGTTCGCGGGTATCGAGGCGGTTATCTTCCGCGGGAGCGCCGTGAGATTGAACGCCGATTGCGGGCCGGGCAGATCCGGGCCGTGGTCGCGACCAACGCGCTCGAATTGGGCATCGACATTGGTTCGCTCGATGCTGTGGTGATGGCCGGATATCCCGGTACAATTGCCAGCACTTGGCAGCGGGCGGGCCGGGCCGGAAGGCGGCAAGCCCCGTCGGCCGCTGTGCTGGTCGCCTCAAGCGCCCCCTTGGATCAGTACATTGTCGAGCATCCGGAGTATTTCTTCGGCAGTTCTCCGGAGCACGCGCACGTCAACGCGGACAACCTGGAAATCCTATTGAACCATTTGAAATGCGCCGCCTTCGAACTGCCCATCAGGACGGGCGAGCTGTTCGGAACTCATGATGCGACCGACCTCTGCCGCTTCCTGGGTGAATCGGGTTTCCTCCACAACTCCGGGGAGATTTGGCACTGGAATTCGGATACATACCCGGCCGACACCGTTTCGCTGCGGGCTGTTTCCAGCGACAACTTCGTGGTCATTGATATCACCGGGGAGGCGAAGGTGATCGCGGACGTTTCCTTCACCACAGCCCTGACCACTCTGCACGAAAAAGCGATCTACCTGCATGAAGCCCGCCAGTTCCACGTGGAGCACTTCGACTATAAAGAGCGCAAGGCGTATGTCAAGCGCGTGGATTGCGATTACTACACGGACGCAATCGACTATACGCAGGTCTCCATTTTGCGGGAGTTTGAATCGGCGGCCGCCGGGAGCATTCTCAAAGCGCAAGGCGATGTGCGGGTGAATCGCCAGATCGTCGGCTTCAAGAAAATCAAGTTCTATACGCTGGAAAATGTCGGTGCGGGGAAGCTGTCCATGCCGGAGCAGGAAATGCACACTACGGCTTATTGGCTTCAGTTCCCCGCCGCGGTTCTGGAAGCGCTGCCGTTCACGCTCATCGAAAAGCAAAACGGGCTTACCGGGCTCGCCAACGCGCTACGCACGGTCGCATCGCTTCTGCTGATGTGCGATCCGCGCGATCTTGGCATTTTGGCCACCGCCAACACCATCTTCCTTTATGATGCGTATCCCGGCGGTATCGGGCAGAGTGCTCCTCTCTACCGGATGAACGCGGATCTTTTACGCGGAACCGCTGAAATGATCCGCGAGTGCGATTGTGAACAATGCTGCCCGGCTTGCGTCGGCCCAATTGGCGAAGTAGGGGAACGCGGCAAAGAGGTGGCCTTGGCGCTTCTGGGATATAACGGAGTTCATGCAACGCCGTGATGTAATGAAAACCGTCGCGACTGGAATAGCCGCAAGCGCTTCCTCCGCGGCCCAAATTGCTTCAGTCCGTCTGCGGCCCAATATCCTCTACCTCCATTCCCACGACACCGGCCGTTATATTGAGCCTTACGGCTATGATCTGCCCACGCCCAACCTGCGCAAATTCGCTGAGGAAGCCGTGCTGTTCCGCCAGTGTTTCGACGGCGGGCCAACGTGCTCCCCAAGCCGCGCCGCATTGCTCACCGGGCAAGCGGCTCACAGCAGCGGCATGCTGGGCCTGGCCCATCGCGGCTTTGCGCTCAACGATTATAAGCAGCACATGCTTCACACGTTGCGGAACTCCGCGGGCTACCGGTCCACCCTTATCGGCGTGCAGCATATTGCAAAAGTTCCGGAAACCATCGGTTATGACCAGGTCGTGAAGACTCCGGGCAACCATGCTCAGGTGGTGGCTCCCGCAGCTGTGAACTGGATCGGGAATGCTCCCAAGGAGCCATTCTTTCTCGACGTTGGCTTTTTCGAAACGCATCGGGTTTTTCCAAAGCCGGGTCCGCGGGATGATGAACGTTTTTGCATTCCACCCGCCCCGATTCCCGATACTGAGAAGACCCGGCAGGACATTGCGGCTTTCCACGGAAGCGTTCGAACTCTGGATCAGGGCATGGGCGACGTGCTGCGGGCACTTGAATCGGCTGGCCTCGCGCAGAATACGCTCGTGATCTGCACCACGGACCATGGCATCGCCTTCCCGGAGATGAAATGCGATTTGAGCCACCATGGCGCCGGCGTGATGTTGATGATGCGCGGTCCCAGCGGCTTCGGAGGCGGCAAAGTTTCGGACGCGCTGGTGTCCCAAATCGACCTCTTCCCCACATTGTGCGAGTTGCTCGATATTCCTCCGCCCTCCTGGCTCCAGGGCCGTTCCATGATGCCGCTGATTCGTGGGACGGGGGCTGAGACCAATGACCAGGTGTTCACCGAGGTGAACTATCACGCGGCCTACGAGCCGAAGCGTTCCGTGCGCACCAAACGGTGGAGCTACATGCGCAACTACGATGAGCGCCGCCGCCCGGTTCTGCCCAACTGTGATGACAGCCCGAGCAAAAATGTGTGGCTCGAATTCGGCTGGAAGAACAGGCCCGTTCCGCCTGAGCAGTTATATGACCTGATCTTCGACCCCGGCGAGCGCCGCAACCTGGCGCTTGATCCCGGTCTCGGGACAGTGATGAAAGACATGCGGGGACGGCTGGACACCTGGATGCTGCACACGAATGATCCGCTGCTACACGGTCCTGTGAAGGCCCCGCCCGGTGCGGTAGTCAACGATCCGAACGGTGTTTCCCCCCAGGAGCCGGTGCGCCCGGCAGAGTAGATGTCCGGTTCAATGCTGGATTCCGCTGTGCTTCAGCCATTCGGCATACGAGTGGAGCTTGGGACCTGTGTACTCGATTGTGTCGAAGAAGTCCGAGTGTCCCAGCATGCGCGGATCGCCTTCGGCGCGAAGCAGTTCTTCCATGCGCTCCCGCAGCTTCCGTTTGATCTCCGCGTACTTCGGGTCCATGGCGAGATTCTTGAGATTCGACGGATCGGTTTTCACCTGGTATAACTCTTCCATGGGACGCTTGCCGAATGACATCTCGTAGAATTCATCGAAGCGGGACAGAATGAACTGCTTGGTTGGACTATCGTCGACGTTGGTGTATCCCGTTTCCGGATTGCCCGCGGGCCAGCGGTCCGGTTCGAAGTTGCGGACATAAAGATAGTCCTGAGTGCGAATGGCGCGAACAGGATATCCGGCATCGTTTGGGCGTCCGATGTCGTGTCGCTCTTTGCCGGTGAGCATAACACTCCGGGCGGGGTCGGCGCTGCCTGACTTGCCCGAGGTCAGCAGACTGAGGAAGCTTGCGCCCGTCATAGTGCCGGCAGGTTGCAAGCCGGCGGCTTCGAGAAATGTGGGCGCGTAATCCCGCGTGTTGATGAAGTCATCGATCACGCGGCCGCCCGTAATCCGCTTGCCCCAACAAATGGCGAGCGGGATGTGGAAGCCATCCTCAAAGATCTGGCCTTTCACTCGTGGAAACGGCATGCCATGGTCGGAGGTGACAAGGACCAGAGTGTTCTCCAGTTCGCCCACCTTTTCCAGATGATCGAGCGCCAGCCCGACGTGGTGATCGAACCACTCCACTTCGAGCGCATAGTCCAGCAGATCGCTCCGCACGATTCTGTTGTCGGGAAGATAGGGAGGGACCTTAACATCCTTCAGCTTCTTGCCGGCGCGCAGCCCGGAGCCGGGCTCATAGGGCCTGTGTGGCTCATTGCCGCCCAGCCAGAAGCAGAACGGCTTATCTTTCGGCTTGTCGTGCAGGAACGCTTCGAAGTTCTTGGAGTAATCAATCGGGGAGATTCCCGATGTAGACGGAGGCGAGGTAAGCGCATTCCATTCGCGTCCGGCTGGATTGTGGGGCCAGCCCGTGGACTTGTAATCGCCCGGCCCCCAACCTTTGCCGGTGCAACCTGAGAAGTATCCGGCCTGCTCGAGGAGGTCCGGATAAACGGGGAAGTCGTGTGGAAAGACGCTCATGTGGTTCACCGCCTCTTTCAGTTGCCAGGTGTTGCGGCCAGTGAGTATGGTGGCGCGGCACGGGCTGCACTTCGGATTCGAAGTGAACGCATTGCGAAACAGGATGCCGTCTTTCGCGACGCGATCGAAAGCGGGGGTCTTGATCCACTCGCAGCCGTAGGCGCCCGCGTGACCCGCGCTCCAATCGTCAGCTATGGCCAGCAGGATGTTCGGAGCCTTACCCGAAGCGCCCGCCAATTGCCGGCCGGGAAGCAGGAAGGCGCCGGCCGCTGCGCCGAGGATTTCGCGTCTTGAGGGAATAGTGCTCGCCATAGCGGGAAATCTGCCTATTGTATGATGACTCCGAAATGCGCTACCTACAAATCTTCTGTGCGTTCACTTTTGCTATAGGGACGCTGTTGGGCCAGGCGACCACCGCAGTCATCGGCGGACTGGTCTCCGATACGCAAGGAGCCGCGATCGCCGGAGCCCGGGTGGTCGCGACCAATACCGCAACCGGTGTACCGGCGCCGACTACCACGAACAGCTCAGGAACTTATCTACTGTCAAATTTGGAGATCGGCGCCTACACGCTTTCGGTGGAGCATGAAGGCTTCCGGCGTTATACGCAAAGCGGCATTGTGCTTTCGACCGCCGAGAACCTTGCGCTCAACGTCCAGTTGGAAGTGGGGCAGGTTTCAGAAAGCGTAAACGTTACCGCGGAAGCCGCCACTCTTGAGGAACGGACGTCCGTGGTGGGGCAAACCATTCAGTCGCGCGACGTGGAGGACCTGCCCCTTGGCAATCGCCGGACGATGAACGTGATCAACTTATCGCCAGCGGTTGTTTTCGTGGGCTATGATGCGGGCCAGAAGCCGAATTTCAGTCTTGCGGGCGGACGAACCCAAAGCCAGATGTTCTGGATTGACGGCGGCTCGGGGCAAAACATGCGGCTCGGGATAGGACAGATCGATATCGATCCTCCGGCTGAGAGCGTCCAGGAGATTCAGGTGCTTTCGAACAACTATTCGGCTGAGTATGGCGCTTCGGCCGGAGGCGTGATTATTGAAACCACAAAGTCGGGGACAAACAAATTGCACGGCAGCTTATACGAATACCTCCGGAACAATGTGTTCGATGCGCCGGGTTACTTCGCAACGGTTCAGAACGGCAAGAAGATTACTCCGGAGCTGCGGTATAACATCTTTGGCGGGACCGTGGGCGGCCCCATCCGGCGGAACAAGACTTTCTTCTTCTTCTCCACGGAAGCTCAGAGGCTGCGGGTGGGAACCGTGACCACACTGACGGTGCCTAGCCTGCTGCAACGCCAGGGCGATTTCTCGCAAACCTTCAATGCCGCGGGAGCGCTGATTCCGGTCTACGACCCACAAACCACCGATACGGTAGCGGGCAAGACAGTGCGAACCGCGTTTCCCGGCAACGTGATTCCCGCGAACCGCCTGGACCCGGTGGCGCTTAAAATTCTTGCCTACTACCCCTTACCGAACCGGACTCCGGACAATATCAGCGGCTCCAGTAATTTCCGCTCCAATGGCGTTTCCGGGCTGAATGGGAACTATTACATGGGCAAGGTGGATCATAACTTCAGCGAGAAGGACCGTCTACTTGCCCGGTACATTTATAACAGCGGCAACAACGATGTAGTCAGCGCTTATCCGCTGAAGGCGGCTGACCCGGCGGCTTATATCCTGGCGCATCAGCAGTATATTTATGCCAACCTGATCCACATCTTTTCTCCGGCGGTTGTGAACGATCTGCGCTTCAACTACGGAAACCGGACGGCGCTTTCCTTGACAGCGGGCGTGGGCAGCGGCGTAATTAAGAGCCTGGGGTTGACCGGTGTTTCCGAAAACGCCTTTCCGCAAATTGTGGCTTCCGGCTTTGCAAACCTGGGTTCCAACGGACAGGAGAGACGGCAATTTCCGATTCAGAACCTGCAATATCTCGACAATGTCTCCTGGATCCACGGGAAGCACGCAATGAAATTCGGTTTCGAAGCGAGGCTCTCTTCGAACTACGAAGTAAACCTCTCAACAGCTTCGGGCGCGTTCACATTTGGAACACAGCCGACCGGATTGCCGGGGAGCGCGGCGACCGGCAATGGGCTTGCTTCGCTGCTGCTCGGGTTTCCGACCGCGTTTTCCCAATCTTCCACGGCGGTCCTCGACCGCTCCAGTTGGTACCTTGCGGGTTTTGCGCAGGATGACTTTACAATCCGGCCCAACCTGACGTTCAATATCGGACTGCGCTGGGAGACGGACACGCCGATCACCGATGCGAACAACCGTATGAATGGATTCGATGCGCATCAACTCAACCCCGTATCCGGCACGCCGGGGGTGGTGAAGTTCGCCGGGTTGAATGGGTGGCCGAAGCAGCCGTATTCCACGGATCTGAATAACTTCGGACCGCGATTCGGCTTCGCGTGGAAGCCTTTTGGAGCCGGGCGAACGGTGGTTCGCGGCGGCTACGGGATCTCCTACGCGCACCCGTTCGATTCGGGTCAGCCGGCTTCCGCGGGTCTCGGGTTTGGGATGAATCAGGCGTTCAACACGCCGGATAACGGAATCACGGCGCCGTTTTACCTGAGGCAGGGAGTTCCGGCGGGGCCCCCATCACCCGCACTGACCGACTCGTTCGGCGCCGTGCCGGTTGGCAAGGCCACCACCACCGCGGTCACCTTCTTCGACCCCACCCGCCGCACCGGTTACTCTCAGCAATTCAACCTGGGCGTGCAGCACCAACTGGCGGGCTCGCTGGTGCTGGAAGTTTCCGGGCTCGGTAACATCTCTCATAAGCTGCCCAATACGAATATCACCATCAATCAGATTCAGCCCGGTCTTCTCGGGCCCGCGCACCAATCCCAAGCGGACCGGCCTTACCCGCAGTTCACCAATGTCACGATCCTGAGCCCTCTGATTGGAGATGGACGCTACCTGGGCGGATTCATCCGGATGCAGCAGCGCTTTTCGCAGGGGCTGACCTTGAATGCAAGTTACACGTATTCGCAGTTCCTGGACAATAGTTTCGAAGGCGGGTCAACCGCGGGCAGCGACGGTGGCATCTATTCTAACCAATACAACCGCCGCGCGGATTGGGGCCCTTCCGCGAACGACGTGCGCCATCGCTTCGTATTCAGTTCCGTGTACGACCTGCCGTTCGGTTACGGCAAGCGCTGGTTACCGGACGGGTTATTCGGTCAGGTGATTGGCGGTTGGACACTGGCGGCCGTCACGGCTCTCCAGAGCGCTGCGCCGTTCACCGTAGTCACTCAAACCAACAGCACCAACGCGTTTTCGGCCGGAGCCCAGCGGGCGAACGTGGTGGGAGATCCGAACCGGCTTGCTACGAAACGCAGCGTTGCGCAATGGTTCAACACCGGCGCATTCGCCCAACCGGCTCCTTTTACCTTTGGCAACGAGGGGCGGGATGCGCTGCGGGGCTCCGGCTTGATCAACGTAGACATTTCCGTGCTGCGGAATTTCAAGATTCGCGAAGTGCTGAACCTTCAGTTCCGCGGTGAATTCTTGAACGCATTGAACCACACGAACCTGGGTTTACCGAACGCCACGTTCGGCTCGGCCGGCTTCGGGACGATTACAGCAGCGGGACCCGCGCGTCAAATTCAGCTTGGCGCGAAGATTCAGTTCTGAGTATGGGGCGGAAAGCCGCGAGGATCGTGCTTGCGCGGGGCAGTGTCCGCGGTTCGGACATACCAATCGAGCATGCGCATCCGCATGGCGTCGCGGCTCCCCGCATAGACGTGATCGGAGATGACATTGTGGAGTTCGCGCGGGTCTTTGCGCAGGTCGTAGAACTCGCTCCGGCCATCGGGACGGTAGATCAGCTTTTCTTCCCGGGTGCGCACCATGACGGTGCGCGTGATTGTTTCCGGATGCTCGTTCTGCAGCGTGGTCTTGGGCAGGTAAATATCACCTGTGCTCTCAACCGGTTCGAAGCATTGCGGTTCGTAGGTGTTGTAGCCGCCTTCCGAGAAGGCCGCGCGGTTCGGGTCGCCGGATGCGCCTCGTAACTGAGGCATCAGGGAGCGGGCAAAATGGGTGTGGCCGGGAGAGATTCGGGCCGCCTCAAGAACAGTAGGCATGACGTCGAACTGTTCCACTATCTCTTCAGACACCACGCCCGGCTTGATTCCCGGCCCCTTCACCAGGAGAGGAACACGAGTCATGGTGTCATCCATAGCGCTGGGCCATTTCTCGACCAAGCCATAATCGCCACCCCATTCGCCGTGATCGGAGAACAGGAAGAGCATGGTGTCGCGGCCGTGACCCGATTTCCCGAGCGATTCCATTAGCTCGCCGAGCAGCCAATCGCTGTAGCTGACCATGCCGAGATAGACCGCTTGAATTTTACGAAAATCCGCGTCACTCAATTCAGTAAGGCGGCGGGTACGGCGTATCGCCTCGTGAAAGTCCGGCTTGCCGGGAAGGTTGGGAGGCCGGAGAGGGGGCAGCTTTCCGGGGTCGTACATGTTGAAGAAATCGCGAGGCGCGGTGAACGGCGGGTGGGCGTAGCGCAGCGGCAGGTACAGGCAGAAAGGCTTGTCCGATTGCCGGATGGATTCCAGGCCAGCCTGCAAGTTCGCGTAATCGGCGGTCTCGCGGCGATCCCCGCCTTCGTTATAGAGGAATGAATAGTGGTGCGGATCCGCCGCCGGCCAGGGATTCACCTCCGGCTTCTCCGTGCCGCGACGAGGACCCCAATCGGTGACGCTGTCCGCAAAGCTTTCGGGCGCAAGAAGATCGTTCTTGCCGTACCAGTACACGTTATAGCCATCCTGTTTCAAATACCGGAACAGATTCGGCTCATCCCGGTGGAGGAAGTAGTAGAGGCTGCGGTGGCCGCGGACATGGACGGGCCAGCCGGTCATCAAGCTGCAACGCGAGGGTCCGCATACGGGATTCTGGACGTGGCATTGCGAAAAACGCGCGCCTTCGGCAGCCATCCGGTCCATGTTCGGAGTACGCACTTGCGGATGGCCATAGCATTGGAGACTTTCGGCACGCAGCGTTTCCGGCATGAAGAAGACAAAGTTCGGCTTACCCGATGTAGGAGCGGGCTGGAGCATTGCGGCGGCGGAAGCGGACTTCAGAAAGTTGCGGCGGTTTTCCATATTTCGGATTAGCTGAAAAGGCCGACCTCGACAGGGGCTGATAAAACTCCCCGGCACATAACCTGAAGGCCGCGCACTCCGGGCGTCAGGCCTGGAGGAAGACGCGCGTTAACCTGCACAAGTCCTTCGGCATCGGGCTCCGAAACAAAAATCGCCGGTAGGGTGTTGCCGGAAAGGCGAAGTTCAACATCCTCGCGCTTCGGCTGTTGCCCGGCAAGCCCCTCCACCCAAACCGCAACGCAGCTCTCCGGTCCAACGCGGACCTTGTCCCTTTCCCAAGTGTTGTTATCCGCCACCACCACGATTCGGGGATTGCCGTTATTCGCTTTGTTCCAGACCTCCGGCTCAGGATCATCGATTCCAATTTGCACAGCTTTACCCGGCAGACTGTCCCGAATCCTAAGAGTGACGTTATGCCAGCCCTTCGTTAATCCCAGGGGGAGCTTGAAGTTGGCAAGCCATCCATTACCTCCCGATGCAGTTACCGCCACCGGACGGCTCCCGAATGAACTGACTTCCGGAAACACGTCATCCAAGCGCAATTCCTTTTCCGGTGTTTCGAACCATATCGAGACGTATTCGTCCTTTGTGCTTGAGAATGAATGATCAAGCGATGTTGCGTTTTGAACAGCTACCGGAAACGGAGAGGCGCTTCTCAACCCGTTCACCGCGTTCCATCTTCGACAACAGGTTACATGGGCCCGATTGTCGATCACGCTATTCAGAGACACCCTGGCAAACCCGGCAGTGCGGCACCAGGCGAGCAAACAAGCTGTATTCGGTCCAACCCAGTTGTCGAATTGTCCACAGAGCTCATCGAACTCGTAAAACTCCATCCGGGGAACCGGATCCGCGACTGAAGAATCGCTGACGTAAGATTCCACCAGCACGAGATCTGTACTCATGGCGCAAACCCTTTCGAGAGCCAGCAGGGGGTGTTTCAGGTGATATAAGACGCCGAAGAAGAGAACGATGTCAAACAATCCCAGACGTTCCGGCGACAAGTCGAGCACGTCCATGATGTGGTATTCGGCTTGAGAGCCCATCAGGTCCCTGGCCTTCAAGAACCTGGTATTCGGGCTTAGGTCCACCGCGACAACAGAAGCGCCGCGCCGTTCCATTTCGAAGGTGAACCATCCATCCCAAGCCCCTATGTCCAGCACCCGCTTGCCGGCAAGATCCTGAGGAATAGGGAATTGAGCCAAACGAGCCTTAAGCTGTTCGATTGTCTGCAGACCCGGGATCACCTCTCCGGTAGGCAGTTCCATGCTGTGATACCACCCCAGGGTGGCTAAATCTGAAACGAGTGACTGTACGGCGGCCGTTACCTGGCTATTTCCCGCCTTCATCGCGATGCTCCTATTAGAACAGCAGCTTGAGGCCAAACTGCAGGTTGCGGGGCGCTCCGGCGGACGTGATGCTTCCAAATCCGTTAGTTCCCAGGACGGCATTGGGAGCGCCGAAAGAGGGCGTGTTGGTAGCGTTAAAGGCTTCGAAACGGAAATCCAGGTGAAACCTTTCCGCAAGACGGAAACTCTTGGTGGCGATGAAATCCAGGTTCTTCTGGCTGCGCGCTGACATGGTATTGCGGCCCAGGCTGCCGTATTGATACTGCCCGTTGGGCGAAAATGCGGCGGTGTTGAAATCGGCGGCAAGCGAGCGCGTTCCGGAGAACGGGTCTCCCACGGCGTTGGGCCGATTGTTGACCGCAACCGTTCCGGTGTTCGCGTTATTGCCCGAAGCGGCGACGGTATACGGCAGGCCTGTGCGGGCCGTGAAGATGCCGCCTGTGGACCAACCGCCGGCAATCGCGTCGAGGAGACCGTTAATGCCGGAGCCCCACCGACGGCCGCGTCCGAAGGGAAGCTCGTAAATGAGACTGGTGACGAAGCGAAGCCGCGTGTCCTGGTTATCGAGCCCTTTTTCGGCGCGCATGTTCAGCGGGTTTTGGAATCCGCAGTTGGGAGAACTGCCGTCCGCGGCATCGGAGCAGGTATCGCCTAGAGTTTTCGACCAGGTGAAAGAGGCGAGCATGTTGAGACCCGAGGACGTGCGCTTTTCCACTTTCGAAACCAGCGCGTGGTAGTTCGAGTTGCCGTTAAAGACGTGCCGGTAGACGGGGCCGAGGGGCGAGGCAACGATGCCGGTACCGGGAATCGCCGCGCTTTGGAAGATGCGTTTGGCATTGATGTTTCCCGGTCCCGGCGGCGAGAAGTTTCCGTCAATGCGGTTCAGCAGGTGAACGCCGCGCTCGCCGGAATAGCCAACTTCGAGCAGCCAGTTTCCCGCGAACTGCTGCTGGATATTGAAGTTCCATTGCGGGGCGTAAGCGCGATGCGGATTGCGCTCATAGGACGAGAATTGGAGACCGCCCGCCGCGTTGTTTAGGGAGAGGAGCCCGGCGGGCGCTCCGGCGTTCAATAAGAACGGGGGCGCCGTCTTGCTGGAGGCAAGCGTAACGGTATAGGCAAATGGCGGGTTGCCGATGAGGAATTGCGCATCGCCGAAGGGTTCGAAGTACGTCCGGAAGATGCCGAAGCCGGTGCGGATGACGGTGTTCGGAAGGACATGCCAGGCAAGACCGGCGCGCGGCTCCCAGCCATTCAACGATGTATTCACAAGAGAACGGGCGTCATAGCCGCCTTTGTTCGAAGCCAGAACAAGTACCGGATGGGCGGGATCGGAATCCTGATCGAAGTTCGACATGCGGTTTTGGGTGTCGTAGAAGGGCCTTGCTATTTCGTAGCGAAGGCCCAGGTTCAGGGTCAGGTTCGGACGGAGCTTCCAATCATCCTGCGCATACCCGGCCAGCAGCCATCCGCGCAGGTTGGCGGTTACGGCGGAAGAAGCAAGGTACTGGCTGGGGAGCCCGAGGAGAAAGTCGGCTGTGCCATCGCCGGTAAACTGGCCGTTGAAGGTGTAGCTGCCCACCACGCCGCGCGAGTTGAAGATGTTGTTCTGAGGGCGGATGGTGTTGACGCCGAACTTCACTTCATGCCGGCCGTGGGTCCAATTGGTATCGTTGACGAACTGCCGGTTTTGGGAGTTGCGATCGACGGGATTGTTTTGACCGATGCCAAGCTGGCGATAGCCGGTGATGGTGAAGTCGGAGAAGTCTCCGGGGGAGGTGATGTCGCCGCCTTTGATGCCGTACTTGGCGTTCAGATTTTCCTTTCCGGCTGAGGCGGGGTTCTGGCGAGTGAACCGTGAATAGGTCCAGGCGATGCGGGTGGAGGTGATGAGCGACGGCGTGAAGATATGGTTCCAGCCGAGCGCGGTGTTCCATCCGCTGATGGTTCCATCGAAGCCGTTGGCTCCGAACGCGGGCGGCGGCAGGTTCAAGACGGCGGGCAGCGTTCTGCCGTAGTGGCTAATGCGCGCGAAGATGTTGTCGGATTCGCGGAAATTGTGATCCAGGCGAACGTCATAGCGCGTGTCGTCCTCATTGTTGGGGCCGTTATACAGATAGTTTGAGATCAGCCCGCCATTCTGCGCCGCGGGATAGAGGTTGATCAGAGTCTGCGCCACGGGGTCGATGCGGCTGATGGGGATGATGTTGTTGGGGAACAGCAAACCGGTTGTGGGATCGATGAGCTTCTTCGACGAGAGACCGCTGAAATCGCCCGTGCGCTGCGCGGCGGAAGGAAGAGTGCTTAACGTGGTTTGCTGCTGGCGGATTTTCGTCCCTTCCCAATCCCCGAAGAGGAACGTCCTGTTCCGGACGATGGGACCGCCGACGGCGAAGCCGTACTGGTTGCGGCGGAACTCCGGCGCCGGCGCGGTAGGGCTCGCGAAGAAGTTCCGCGCATCCACTTTCTCATTGCGAAGGAACTCAAAGGCGCTGCCGTGAATGCCGTTGGTACCGGACTTGATGGTGACATTGACGACGGCGCCGGTGCCGTGCCCATATTCAGCCGAGTATACGTTCGTCTGGACCTTGAACTCCTGGATGGCATCGACGGAAGGCTTGACCAGTTCGGCGCTACGTCCGGCATCGGCCAGCTCAAGGCTGTTGTTGTCGACCCCATCGAGCAGATAGTTGTTGGCGGAGAGTCGCTGGCCGCCGGAACTGAAGCCGCCGGCACGGGCGCCCGCGATGGGGTTCGTGGTTCCGCTGGACAGCAGAGCGAGTTGTGCGTAATCACGGCCGTTGAGAGGCAGGCCGACAATTTGGCGGTTGTCGATGACCTGCCCGATGCTGGGCTCCACCGTGTCAAGCAGCGGAGTGGTGGCTTTGACCGAGACTTCCTGGGCAAGATCCCCAACCGGCATGGTGAGCTCGACGGTAGCGCGCTGGTCGACTTCGAGCGTGATACCCGCTTGGGTGAGAGTTCGGAAGCCCTGCTTTTCCGCACGGAGCGAATAGACACCGGGCTGCAATTGCGGAAGCACGTAGTAGCCGAGATTATTGGTGACTGCATCGCGCAGGGCTCCGGTCGCGGTGTTGGTGAGGGCGACTTTCACGCCGGGCAGGACGGATCCGGACGCGTCGACGATACGGCCGTTCAGTTCCGCCGATTGGGCGAATGCGATGCCCTGCGCCAAGGCGAGGATGGCGAGAGAAAGTCTGCCGTTCATTGGGGCGCCTTGACTTTGAACTCTTCCGGGAAGGGCGCGGACCCTTCCTTGTCCGCATTCCGCTTATTGGTTTGCGGGCCCATGTTGCGGCGCAGCGGGATTTCCATTCCGCCCGTTTCCTCCATGATGTCGAACATCCGCTTGCCCATCTGCTGGATGGTGGCTTTGCGCTCCGGATTGAAAATCAGGTTGTTGGTTTCGAGCGGATCTTCCTGCAGATCATAGAGCTCATCGACGTCCCAAATGCCGTAGTAGTGAATGTACTTATAGCGGCCGGTACGCAGGGCGTGCATGGTGGGGGTTTGCGGGAAGTTGCGCTCCCAGTAGTATTCGTAGAGCAAGTCTTTCCGCCACTGCGGATCAACTTTTCCTTCGAGGAGCGGGAGCATGCTGCGGCCGTCGAGATCCGGCGGGGGCGTGACGCCGGCGGCTTCGAGAACCGTTGGCATGATGTCGAGGCCGGCCACGACGCTATCCACAGTGCGGCCACCCGAGAAGAGCTCCGGGCAGCGTGCCAGCATGGGGACGCGCATGGATTCTTCATAGGCCGTGCGCTTGTCGATGAGCCCGTGTTCGCCGAACGCAAAGCCGTTATCGCCCATATAGATGACCAGCGTGGAATCGAGTTCGCCCCGCTTACGGAGCGCTTCGATGACCCGGCCCACACTGTCATCGACGCCTAACAGTGTTTCGGCATAACGCTCGTAGTACTCCGCAATGTTCAGGTTGGAATGGTACGGAAAATCGACGCCATGCCAACTGTTGCGCTGATTCTGGACCCACATGGGACGGTGCTGGGCGGATTCGCCCGATTCGGCCATGGTCTTGGGAAAGTTGAATCTCTCCTTTGCGTAGACTCCCTTGTGGCGTTCGGCGGGAATGAAGTCCGAGTGGACGGCCTTGTGGGAGAGATAGAGGAAATAAGGCTGCTCGCGCGGGATGCCGTTGAGCCACTCGAGAGCGTAGTCTGTGAGCTCATCCGTAATGTAGCCCTTTTGCGGGACATGCTTGCCATCGACATTCAATCCGTCCGGGCTGGGGAGGTAAGTGCCCTGGCCGCGGAAGCTCACCCACTTATCGAAACCAGGTTGGGGCTCATCGCCGCCGTTGCCCATGTGCCATTTGCCGACGAAGGCTGTTTTGTAACCGGCTTTCTGAAGCAGTTGGGGGAAGAAGCGAGTGCCCTGCGGGATGGCGGTGTTGTTGTCGACGATCTTATGACGATGCGCATAGACGCCGGTGAGGATGCTGGCGCGGCTGGGGGAACAGAGCGCGGTGGTGACAAAGGCATTCTTCAGATGCGCGCCCTCCCGCGCGAGCGCATCCATGTTGGGGGTTTTGAGCCAGGGTTGGGGATGCATGAATCCGAAGGCGTCGTAACGATGGTCATCGGTGAGGATGAAGATCACGTTGCGAGGGCGCTTCTTGGGGGTCTGCGCGAAAGTCTTTGAGGCGATTGCCGCCGCGGCGGCGGACTTCATGAAGGTACGTCGGGAGTTGGCTTGCATGGCGTGCGTGAATAAGCAAGTTTATAGGATCCGGCCTACTGTGGCGGCAGGTGGACCTCCCGCTCCCAGGCACGGATCTCCCCGGTGAGCTTCCGAACGCGGTCCGGTTCGGTTGCGGCGAGATTCTTCTTTTCGCCCGGATCTGCTTCGAGGTTTGAAAGCCAGAGCGTATCGGTGAGTTCGTCACCGGGATAACTGGGGGGATTCAGGATGAGCTTCCAATCGCCGAAGCGGACGGCACGCTGCTTGTTGAAGCTCCAGAACATGTATTCGTGAGGCGGAGCGGCGCCACGCAGCACCGGGACGATGTCGTGGCCATCGATGTTCGAGGGAGGCTTTGCGGACGGATCGGCAAGCGCGAGGAAAGTGGGCAGCAGATCCATCGACATGAGGGGGCGGTCCCAGACTGTGCCGGGTTGGGTGACAGCGGGGGCTCGCAATATAGCCGGGACGTGAATGCCTCCGTCGAAGAGGCCTTGCTTCCAGGCCCGGTAGGGAGCGTTGCTGCCGCCGTTGTAGGGTTTGCCGTAACTGGAAGCGCGCTCTTCCCGCGTGGCTCCGTTGTCACTCTGGAACCAGATGACTGTGTCGTTTTCCAGCCCTTGGCGTTGGAGTTGATTGAGCAGTGCTCCGACCACATCATCGACGGCGGCAACCATGGCGAGGTGCGTGCGGCGATCGCGCTCCATGCCGGCGGGGAAGCGATCCAGATATTGCTTGGGCGCCATCATGGAATAATGCGGCGCGCCAAAGGCGAGATAGAGCAAGAAGGGCTGCCGCGCGGTTTGCGCGGAGAGAAAACGCTGAGCTTCACGCCCGAGGAGTTCAGTCATGTAAGCGGGTTCTTCGAAGACTTCCGCGCCGTTGCGCCAGAGGTCGTGAAAGATCTTGCCGGGTGGGCCGCCGAGCTGGTAGTAGCGGTGCGAATAGGCATCGAGCCAGCCCGAGTACCAGCCGAAGAAATCGTCAAAGCCCTGGGCGGTGGGACGGCTATGCGGCGCGCTGCCCAGGTGCCACTTGCCGAAGGCGGCGGTGCGATAACCGCGATCGTGGAGCAGACGGGGGAATGTGATTTCCCGGGCGCGGAGGCCTGGAACATCCCAGGTGGGTTGAGAGGGGAGAGCGCCCTGGACGCCGGCGCGGTCCGGATACTTGCCGGTCATGATGGCGGCGCGGGAGGCGGAGCAGATAGGCGCGTTGGCGTACCACTGGGTGAAGCGAAGACCGGATGCGGCGAGGCGGTCGAGATGGGGCGTGCGGACTTCGGGATGGCCGTAGCAGCCGACGTCGCCGATGCCTTGATCGTCCGTGACGATGACGACAAAGTTGGGGCGGCGGGTGGATGCGGTTTGGCCGGCCGCGGCAGCCGCAAAGGGCAAGGTCTTGAGGAAGTCGCGCCGGGGCTGAGCGGGCATTGACTTACTATATGCCGCGGGCGATACGGCGCCGCTGAATTGAGGCTAAGAGCTAAGAGCCGGGGAACGATTCAAGCAACATTGCTTGTACTCTCGACCGGAAGCGCAGGGGCAAGGCTGATTGCGGCCGATGGGCGGGGCGTTGTGACGAAACGGCTGATCTTCCGGTGGGGCGGACTGTGCAGAATGTTGCACATTTTCCGGTTCTCCTGTTTGCACATCGGTCTGTACATCTGCCTGCACATCTGTCTGCACACCTGCCTGCACATCGGGGAAAACGGCCTGATCGGGATCGAGAAGAGCGGCGACGTGGCGGCGGAAAACGTTTTCGCTCACGCTGGGCTCAATGGGAGGCGGGGTGGCCGCGCGGCTGAGCAGAGCGAGGGAGGCTCTGAGGCGCACGGAGGCCGGAATTTTGGGATCCGCGATGAGGTCGCGAATGGTGGAGATGGCGAGTTCGATATGTCCCTCCGCCAGATCTCGCCAGAGCAGAGCGCGGTCATAGCGGGCGGCAGCCAAAGCCCGTTCGAAAACAGGGACTGTGCGGCGCCATAGGCTGATTGTGTTCCGGTGAATGCCGGCCGCGTCCGCAGCCGCCGCGATGGTGCGTCCTTCCGATAAGAGGGAGATGACCTGTTCCTGCGCGGAGGAGAGTTCCGCGGGGCGTGAGAGAGCGTGGGCGAAGGCGGACATTACTTTTCCTCGCTTGCAGTTTACACGGCGGCGAAAGCCGGTTCGGGGAGCGGCTGCGCAAGTGATTCGTTTGAAGCGGAGAATTCTCTTGGATTTGCGGTCACCCGCGTTTGATCAGCTTTCGGAGTTCCGGCCAACTTCGCGCGTTGAGGACGGATTCTTTCGTCAGGCCCGCCCGCCGGGCTTGATCGATGCCGTAGGTGATGAGGTCATACTCGCGAGTGCTGTGCGCGTCGGTGGAGATAGCGAGTTTCACGCCGGCTTCGCAGGCAATGCGGGCATTGGCGGCGGAAAGATCGAGCCGGTCCGGGCTCGAATTGATCTCGATGAAGCAGCCGTTCTTTTTGGCGTGTCCGGCCACGCGTTCGATGTCGATTTCATAGCCGGGCCGTTTCAAGAGCTTGCGGCCGGTGGCGTGACCGAGAATCGTGAAGTGGGGATTGTCCATGGCGCGGAGAATGCGCTCGGTTTGCTCGATTTTCCCGAGGCCGAATTTTGAGTGAATGGAGCATACGGTGTAGTCGAGCTCCTTCAAGAGATGGTCCGGATAATCGAGCGAGCCGTCAGCAAGGATGTCCACTTCAGCCGATTTCAGGATCTTGATTTCACTGTCTTGATTCAGCTTGTCGATGTAACGGATTTGCTTCCAGAGGTCCTCTTCGGAAAGGCCGTGGGCGATCTTCAGACTTTGAGAATGATCTGTGATTCCTGTGTATTCGTAGCCTTTGGCGAGCGCAGCGCGAGCCATCCGCTGAATGCTGTGGGCGCCATCGCTTGACGTGGAGTGGGCATGGAGTTCGCCCCGGATGTCCGCGGCTGTGATGAGGGCGGGCAATTCGCCGCGCGCGGCGAGTTCTATCTCATTGTTCCCCTCGCGAAGTTCGGGTTCGATGAAACTGAGGCCGAGTTTGCGGTAGACGCCCGCTTCATCGGGATAGCGGGCGCGCGAGGTTCTGAACGGATCGAGAGGTCCCGCGGCGCGGGAAAGCTTTCGAAGGTGTTCGCCGGAGCCGGTCGAGAGGATGAGCGACACGCCCCACTTCCTTTGTTCCGCTGTTTCGATGTTCAGGAGGACCCCTGAAGAGAGTTGAAGCCGGGCGCGGGTTTCGGTGGAGTTCAGGATTTCCGTTTTTCCGCCGTATTGCCGCAAGCTCGAGAGAACGGCTGGAAACGTTGCCGATTCGACAAGGAATGAGAGTTCACTCACTATCTCCACCCTGCGGCGGTAGTCACCCGTAATAGCGACGCGGGTAACGGGACATCGGGTGAGCAGAAAGTCTTCGACCGAGGAGGCCACTTCCCCGGCGCTGTTCAAGAGCATTTCGTGAGTTTCGGCGAGAGCCTGACGGACGTGATCTTCCATCTGTATCCCGAGTTCGCGGGCTATTTCGCCGGAAGCGAGTTTGTGTTTCAGCGCTTCGACGGAACCGATGTTCAACTTCTTATAGATGCGGAGAACGCGCGCCGGGTCGAGCCGCGGGTATTCACCTATTGCGGCCAATTCGGGACTGACCTGGGTTCGTAGCGTCTGCAATTGCCGCGATGTTCCGGTGAGCACGATTTCCCGGATAGCGCCGCCGATGGCTTTTCCGATGCCCTCGTAACCGGTGAGGTCCGCATCGCGCCGAACGAGCCGGTCCACACTCTCAGACAATGTTCTAACCGTCTTCGCAGCGCGCCGGTATGCTTTCACTTTGAAGGGATTTTCCTTTTGGACGGTAAGCAGTTGGGCGAGGCTCAGGAGCCTGTCCGCAATTTCGGCGTTGCTCAGTGTGATGCTGTTGTTCGTAGAGGGACCTCCTTGGAGAGATTGCAGCGGAGATTTGCACATGGAGGGCCGCAGATGTCCTGAAAGCCGCAAAGCGATCCTAGGGATATGACTTTTATTTGGGATCGGTGCTCCAGAGATTGGTAGGATAAACGACACGCTCCATGGGGTCAACAATTTTAGTGGTGGATGCCGAGCCTGTGGTTCGAACCGTGGTGACGAGTATTCTGGAACGTGAAGGCCACACGGTACACGCGACGGCGGACGTCGGGGAAGCGGTCCGCATTGTGAAGACAAAAAGTCCCGATCTGCTGCTCACCAACGTTTTGCTTCCGGGAATGCGCGGACACGATGCCGCGGAGTTGCTGCGAGGGATCCGTCCGGAGATGCGCGTGTTGATGGTCGCCGGTCTACCTGACGATCAAGAGATCTATGACATGACGGAAGGCGATGGAATTGAGCCGTTCCCAAAGCCCTTCACAGCGCAGGAACTCGCCGCCAAGGTGCGAGAAGTCTTGGGCAGATCACCTCAGCAGGCTCGCACCATCGGTCAATAGGGTTGTCGATCCCGATCGGGAATCGGCGCCCGGAGATAAAAGTTTCCGGATCTCTCCTTCCAAATCTTTCCGGCTTACCGCGCCGGAGTGGATGGCAGCCACTCGTCCCTGGCGATCGATTAAGAACGTCAACGGCAGCAATTCGACATCACCGTACAGGTAGGCCGTGCGCTTAGTCCCTAACACGACGGGGTAATCCATCGCCATTTTCTCCATGAAAGGGGTCACGGCCGGCCACCCTTCGGAATCCATGGAAACGCCGATCAGGGCAAGCCCCCGGCTCCGGTATTTCTTTTCGAGATCAAGGAATTCCGGAATCTCTTTCTTGCAGGGCGCGCACCAGGTCGCCCAGAAATCGAGCAGCACGACCTTTCCACGAAGTTCGGCGATCCGTACGGGACGGCCGTGCGCATCCGGCAAGTCAAGTTCCGGCGCTTGTTTCCGCAGCTTATCTTTTTTCAGAGGCGCGCCCGTGGATGGCGCGGCGTAACAGGCCAGGAGCAGCGCGCACACCAGGATGCGCATCAGAATATCCGCGACATGCCGAAGGTTAAAGCGTAATCGGCGAAAGCCGCGTCGCCGTGTATGTGGTTTTGAATATCGCTGACGCTGCGCCGGCGGTTCCGTTCGACGGCCCAGGGGATGTTGCACGAAAACACATTGCGCCCACGCGCATAGAGAAATCCCGGATCTACGGAGATGGCGTAACCGGGCCGCCGGAATCCGTCACTCTTTCCGAAGGCGTCGCGCACGGGAACGCCTTCCATGCGTCCGCCGATGGTGGCGGTTAACCCGCGGATCTTAGGAACGGCATGGGAGATTCCGCCGCGATAGAGATACTGGTCCGATACGGACATGACCGTTTCGCCCGGCCTGGACCGGAAGGTTGGGACCCCATTCGTATTCCGGGGGTTGAAGAGGTAAGATCCGCTGAAGTACAGCATGGACCGGAACACAAAGGGCTGGAACGCCTGCAGATCGAGCGCGAAACCGCCGCCGCCATCGCCCGCCTGAATGGATTGGTCGGCAGTGGCCTGAACGATGTTGCCTTTCGCATCTACCGCGCGTTGGGTGGAGTTGTCCTTACCTGTCGGCAGCTTCAAGCTAATGCCCACGGCGATATTCGCGCCCGATTCGGTTGGCGGACGGAATAGCCA
>JALYXI010000195.1 GCA_030947245.1 Acidobacteriota bacterium | reverse complement strand
GCACCAGTTTCCACGATTTCGCGGGCTCCACAGTGGTTCACACCATCGGCGGCTTCATTGCGCTGGCCGGCGCCATTGTCTTGGGGCCGCGGCTGGGCCGCAAGTTCAAACGGGACGGGGGCGGGCCGATGATGCCGCATGACCTGACGATTGCGGCTGCCGGCGGCCTTCTGTTGTGGTTCGGATGGTACGGATTCAATCCGGGCAGCACCTTGTCGGCGATGGACTTCGAGGGGATCGGCCGGGTTGCCGCGAATACGACTCTGGCCGCGTGCGCGGCGGGTTTGACCGCGATGATGTACGCCTACGTGATCAGCAAGAAATGGGATGTCAGCTTCACGGTGAATGGATTTCTCGCGGGATTGGTAGCCGTTACTTGCCCTTGCTACTGGGTGAGCCCGACAGGGGCGATTTTGCTGGGCGGGATTGCGGGCGTGATTGTGGTTGCGGGAGTGGAACTGCTGGAGTGGCTGCGCATCGACGACCCGATAGGCGCTGTACCGGTCCACGGGATTTGCGGGATCTGGGGAACCTTGTCACTCGGGTTCTTTGCCTGTGGGAAATACGGCTCAACCGGGCCGTTTTCCGCTGACAATGCAGCGCCTCTCACAGGGCTTTTCTACGGTGGCGGCATGACCGTGCTGGTGGCTCAGGCGATTGGCAGCGCAATCATCACGGCGAGTACGTTCGCCGTCGCAATGGCAGTGATGTATGCTCTCAACGCGATGGGCTTGCTGCGGGTTTCAGCCGAGGGTGAAGCGTACGGCCTGGATCTTCACGAGCACGGCATTTCGGCCTACCCGGAGTATGTGATCACGGCGATGGGACGGCCTTCCGCGATCATGGCGGAAAGCCACGGGAGTGGCGCGCTCCTCTCGAGAGCCACAATCGTGAACCCGGTTCGTCCGGCTCCGTAGCCTGTAGCGGCCACGCTTACATCCAAATTGCGGAACATACAGATAAAAAGAATTGATGACAAAATAATGTGGGACCTATTGCGGCGCATAGCACCGCGCAAATAACAATTGGTATCGCCCCTTATCGGGAGTTCCCGCGAAAACCTATGCCTAACGAATTGCAAGATTTCTTGAGCCTGAGCTATTCGGAATTAGAAGACCTGAATCTGCAGGCCAAAGAACAGAGAAACAGACGCGTTCCCGTGGAGGAAATTCAGGAACTGCGGCTCAAGTACCTGACGGACGAAAAAAAGATCAAGGCCGTGAGCGTGCTGTTCAGTGACCTGGAGGGGCGCCTCCACATGCTCGACTACGATAAAAAGTTTCTCGTAAAGAGCTGGGACAATCTGACGTTTGACGGATCTTCCATCCGCGGCTTCACGGCTCAGAGGGAAAGCGATCTCCGGCTCAACATGGATTGGGGAGCGTTCTATTGGGCGCCTGCTGACATTTTCGGCTCCGGCAAGGTGCTGGTATTCGGAGAGGTGATCGACAAAGACGGTAGCCCCTACAACGCGGACATCCGCGGCGTTCTCAAACAGTATGCGCAAGCGCTGCATGAGAGCAAGGGTTATACCCTGAATGCCGCGAACGAGATTGAGGGATTCCTCTTCGAGGGGAAAGACGCCGAAAGGAACTACCACGAATCCGGCTGCTTCGAATACGTGAACACGGGCGGCTACTACCATTCGCTTCCCGGCGACCCGCTGCGTTCCTTTATCGACACCGCGGCTGAGGTTCAGCGTGCCATGGGATTCCAGAACGAAAAGGATCATCCCGAAGTTGCACCCTCGCAATTCGAGATCAATTACAGCTATGCCGAGGTGGTTGCGGCGGCGGACCAGATTCAGCTCTATAAGCTGATTTGCCGTCAAGTGGCGACCAGAATGGGGCTGACTGCCAGCTTTTTGCCGAAGCCCGTCGTGGGCGTAAACGGGAATGGGATGCACACGAATGTCTCTATCACCAAGAACGGCAAGAATATTTTCTGGGATCCGGATGGAGTGGAGAAGGTCAGCAAGTTCGGCTGGGAGTTCGTGGACAAGATTCTGTCTCACGGCAACGATATTTGCCTCCTGTTAAACGCAAGCGTGAATGCCTACCGGCGGCTGGATCCCCATTTTGAGGCGCCGAACCAGATCAAAGCTTCTGCCATAGACCGGGGTTCGATGGTTCGAATTCCCATCGGGAATGAGCGCAGCGCGCGGGTGGAAGTCCGCTCTGTCGCCCCGGACGCGAATCCGTACATGGTGCTGCTTTCGGTCTTCCGGACCGGTCTTGAAGGCCAGATTGCGAAGGTGGACAACATCCGGACTGCGGACCGTTACCTTCCCGACAACATTTATGACGCGCTCGCCAACTTCCGGAACTCGGAATGGACCACGAAATTGTTGGGAGACGATGTGAAGGGCCGTTACGCGGATCTGAAACAGGCGTCCGCTGACCGCTGCGCGCGGCTGCTGGGCACTGTTGTGAAGGTTCCCGAGGTGCAGTATCACCACGAAGTGTACAACCAGTACCTTTGGAATCAGTTCTAAAGACCGGCCCACGAAAACCCGTCCGCGAACGTGATCTCATGCGCCGCGCGGCGTTGAAGCCGGGTACTGTAATTGCATGGCTTGCAACCCGGAAATTCTGAGGCATGTTCCTCTGTTCGCTCTGTTGGACCATGAGGAGATGGCGGTTTTGGCCGGACAGGTAGAGCTGAGACGTTTCGCCGCGCGCGAGCGGATCTACAAACTCGGCGATCCGCCCGGCGCCGCTTACGTAATGGTGTCCGGTAAGGTCAGAGTTCACACTGTGGATGAAGACCAGCAGGAGGTGATCATCGACGAACCCGAGACTGGCGAATTTTTCGGATTCGCTTCCATGCTGGATCAGACAGAGCACCAGACGGGGGCAATTGCACTGGAAGACACCGTGTGCATCGAGGTGGACCGGCACGACATCACGGTTCTTGTGGAGCGCAAGCCGCTGGCGGGGATAGACATGATGGCTGCCCTGGGGCGCCAGTTTCATGCGTCTCAGCAACTGGTGCGCACGCGGGCGATGCACGATCCGAATCAGATCATCGAAGAGCAATCCACGGCGGGCGAGAGGATTGCGGACGCGGTGGCCCGATTCGGTGGATCCTGGACATTCATCATTACGTTTTTTCTGGTTCTGGTTGTGTACACCGGAGCGAACGTGGTGATGGGCCATTCGGCGTGGGACCCGTACCCGTTCATTCTTCTCAATCTGTTTCTGTCGATGCTGGCGGCGATTCAAGCGCCGGTGATCATGATGAGCCAGAATCGCCAGGACACGAAAGACCGGCTCCGCGGCGAACTGGACTACGACGTCAATCGCAGGGCGGAGTCCGAAATTCAGGGTTTAGCGCGCAAACTGAATCTACTGGACCAGAAAGTAGATGACGTGGGAGAGTTGTTGAGGAAGAACGCGAATCCACAAAAATAGGCTGGCCCGCTTGCAGCGGGTAAGTGCATTGCGCCATTTCTCGGGAAAGAGCCGTTCTAAATTCTTCCCAGTTTCTTGACAGCTTCCGTGATGGACCGCAGCTTCTCAATCAGGGGAAGAGTCCGGTGTTCCGCGTCATCCAGCTCTTGCGCGCGCTTTAGAATTTCCGCTGCGTGGGCGCGAGGGACAACCACAACGCCGTCCTGATCCGCCACGATGATATCGTTTGGACTGACCTGGGCGCCAGCACAGACGATCGGAATGTTCGATCCCGCGAAGCGGTAGTGGTTCACAGAGGTGGAGGGCGCGACTCCGGTAGAGAATACCGGGAACTGAATCCGAGTGATCTGCGGGAGATCCCGTACCGCCGCGTCAACGACCGCGCCCGCGAAACCGCGCACCTTCATGGCGGTCGCCATTAAGCCGCCGATGCCCGCTATGTCAGCGCCTCCCTCCAGCTTCATTACGTAGACAGAGCCTGCGGCGGCATGATCGATGGCGTCGAGCATTCCTGACGAAGCGGCGCCGCCTTCTTTGTGTTCTTCTTTTTTCAGCAGCACGGTGACCGCAGGCCCCGCGAACTTAGTGATAAAAAGCGGGCGCATCTCATGGGACATGTAGGTCTTCTGCCCATAGAGTTGCTCGATGGCATCGGCAACGGACGCAACTTCCACCAGTTTGAAGGCTTCGATCAGGGGATCTTGCGCGAGAAGCGGGAGCGACAGGAGAAGCAGTTGGAATAGTTTCATTTAAGAGCCTTCCGTAATTTTACGGAACACGCGGAGCATGTTGAGACCGAGCACTTTGCGGATGCGATCTTCAGGCCAGGCGCGGCGGACCATCGCGTCGGTCAGGAGCGGGAGATCGGCGATACTGTGCATGCCGCGCGGCGGGGTGGGGCCGCCATCGAAGTCAGTTCCGATGGCGATGTGGTCTTCCCCGGCGATCCCGATTGCTCTCTCCAAGACTCCGATCCATTCGTCCGGAGTGAGGAGGAGGTTTTCCGGTATTGCGAATCCAACCATCGGGAACTGCGGCGCAACGATGCGATCGATCTCTTCGATGCTCAATTGGCCCTTGCGGCTAGCGATGTCGCTGGTGTCCCAAAAGGCTTTTCCCGTGTGGCTGGTGCGCCAATCGAACGCTTTCTTGTTGTGAAACTCGTTGCCGATTTGAAAACCGATGACGCCGCCCTTTGCCGCAATCTTCCGCATCAGATCGTCGGGCATGTTACGCGGGAGGTTGTTCAGCGCGCGCATGCCGTGATGGGTTGCGACGAGTGGCGCGGAGCTGATTGCCAACGCCTGCGTAATCGTCTCATCGGAAGCGTGGGAGACATTGATTACCATTCCGAGGCGGTTCATTTCCCGAACCACGGCCCGGCCGCGATCGTT
>JALYXI010000191.1 GCA_030947245.1 Acidobacteriota bacterium | reverse complement strand
GTACAACGGAACGGGCGAATTTGAATCCAGCTCAGCCATTCAGAATTGGATCATGCCATATTGGAATGCCTTTAGCAAGGTTAGGATAACGGGTATGCGGATGTTGGCTGTTCTGCTGCTCCTGCTGGGGACTGCGGCGGCGAAGAAGAAAGACCTGACGCAGGTTCTGGAACTGCCGAAAGAACCTCCGGCGGCTACGGTGGGCGAGACGCGCTACCTGGTGTTCCATGTTTCCCCGTTAATCGCCAAAGGTCTGCTATCGCAGCAGATTCGCGAAGGCATGAAATCGCTGTTGAAGGAAAATGCTGGCGCTGCAATTATCCGGGTGCGGGCTTTTGTCGCGGGAACGGGGGACATGCGCCGTGTTCCGGCTCTGGTCAGCGAAATTATGACGGACAAAAAGCTTGCGCTTCCGGCGGTAAGCGTAGTGCAAGTGGGCGGGTTGCCTATGGAAGGAGCGCAAGTGGTTCTGGAATCCATCTCGGTCTCAAAGAAGGAAGTGAATCCGGGCGGTCTGTTGTTTGTGGGAGGCCAGGAAGCCGCCTTAGCGCAGCCTCTACAGCCCGTGCTGCCTCTGGCGGAGCAGGCGTTGGCCCGCTTGGACGGAGTGCTGTCGGGTTCCCAGGCCGTTCGGGTCACCTGTTTCACCAGTTCCACGGAAGAAGCTCTAAAGCTGCAGGCAGTGGTAAGCCGGCGCTATCCGCAGGCCGCGGTAGACGTTGTGACGGTGCAACGGGCCATGGCGCGGAGCCTTGTGAACTGCGAGGCCACAGCACGGCTGCCGCAGCGCGAGTTCAAAGTGAACGGTCGCGAGGCGACCCCGGTATTGGCCCAGCGGATTGCATTCACGGGCACGCAGTTGGCATTCGGTTTCGAAGAAAACGATGCGCGGCTTGCTTTCCAAAGAATCGAGAAGGCGCTCGAGCCACTGGGAGCCTCCACGAAAACCGTCGCGATGGCAAATTTCTATCCCCTATCCGGGTCAATCGGGGAGCAGGTAAGGAAAATCCGGCTTGAGGTGTTCGATCCCGCGGCTCCTCCCGCATTCACGCTGCTGCCGTTTGAAGGGCTGCCGTCGCTGGATGCAAGTTTTGCGGTCGATGTCGCCGCCGTAGTTACTAAAGTAGTTACTAAAGACGTTACCAAACAGTTACAAAAATAATGACAGGGCAAATATGAGAAACAAAGTCGTAACGTTCGGCGAAATCATGCTGCGGCTCGCGCCTCCCGGGTTCGAACGATTTCTGCAAAGCCCACAATTCATAGCAACCTTCGGCGGTGGAGAAGCCAATGTCGCCGTAACTGTTGCGGGTTTCGGCTGGCCGGCTTCCTATGTCACGGTGCTTCCGGAAAACCCCATTGCCGACGCGATTGTGGCGGAGTTGCGCAAGTTCGGAGTCGAGACTTCGTCGGTCAGGCGTTCGAAGGGCCGCGTGGGTGTGTATTACGTGGAAGCCGGTGCAAACCAACGCGCGTCGAAGGTGGTTTATGACCGCGACTTTTCTTCGATTGCCATGGCCAAGCCGGGCGATATCGATTGGAACTACGCGTTCTCGGGAGCCGGGTGGTTTCACATCACCGGCATCACACCGGCCTTGAGTGCATCCTGTGCGCAACTGGCGATGGAAAGCGTGCGCGAAGCCAAGCGCCTGGGGCTCACCGTTTCCTGCGACTTGAACTACCGCAAGAACCTTTGGAAGTACGGGAAGCAGCCGGTCGAAGTGATGCGCGATTTGATGAAGTTTGTCGATGTCGCGGTCGCCAACGAGGAAGACTGCCAGATGGCGCTCGGCATTCAGGCGGACGTGGATGTGCATTCCGGCAAGCTGGAGCACGGCGTCTATCAGGGTCTGACGGAGAAGGTGCTTTCGGACTATCCGAATCTGCAATCCATTGCCATTACGCTTCGGGAATCGAAGAGCGCCTCGCACAATGGATGGTCGGCCTGCATGAATGACCGGAAAGAGTTCTTCGTGAGCCGGCATTATGAAATCACCCACATCGTGGATCGCGTAGGCGGTGGCGATTCGTTTGCGGGAGGGCTGATATACGGGCTCCTGGCGCTTCCTTCTGCTCGGGAAGCGCTCGATTTTGCGGTTGCGGCTTCGTGCCTGAAACATTCCATTCCCGGGGATTTCAACCGCTTCAGCGTCGATGAAGTGAATAATCTCCTGAAAGGCGATGGGAGCGGCCGCGTTCAACGATGACGCCTCCCATCGCGAATCGGATCCCGAAAACTCTTACCGCGCACGGTAACACCCGCACGGACGATTACTTCTGGCTGCGCGATCGTGACAATCCCGAAGTGATTGAGTACCTGGAAGCGGAGAACGCCCACACTGCAGCCGTAATGGCGTCCGAATCTTCCCTCACAGAAGAGATCAATCGCGAAATCCTCAGCCGGATTCAGCAAACGGATCAAACCGTTCCCGCGCGGCGTGGCGCTTATTTCTACTACTCGCGCACCGTGGCCGGCCGGCAGTATCCCCTCTACTGCCGGACGCGCGGTTCGGAGGGCGCCGAAGAAGTGATGCTGGATATAAACGAACTGGCGCGCGGCAAAGAATACTTTGCGCTGGGCGCGCTGGCAGTGAGCGAGAACGACGCATTGCTTGGCTTTTCTACCGATGAGAACGGCAGCGAAGAATACACGGTCCGGATCAAAAATCTCCACACGGGCGCGATGCTGCCGGACGTCATTCCGGATACCAGCCCCGGCCTTGTGTGGGCCAATGATGGGCGCACGTTCTTCTACGTTACCTTCGATGAAACGAAACGCCCGGAGAAGGTCCGGCGTCACCTTGCGGGCCGGGACGCGGTTTATGACGAAGTTGTGTTTACCGAAACGGATCGCCGGTTCACTTTCGAAATCGGGAAAACGCGGAGCCGCAAGTTTCTGGTGGTGAGCTCGATCAATGCCAGCAAGACTTCCGAAACTCTTCTTCTGGATGCCGACCATCCGGAGGGCTCATTCCGCGTATTTGAGCCTCGGCAAACGGGAGTGGAGTATTACGTGGACCATCAGGGCGATCGCTTCCTGGTGCGGACCAACGCGGATGGGGCGGCGCGGTTCAAGCTCATGGAAACACCCGCCGCGGCTACTGCGCGGACGAACTGGCGCGCCCTGGTCCCGGAACATGCGGAGGCAACCCTGGATGAGGTAGAGGCCTTTGAGGGCCACGCCGTCTTACACACCAGGGAGAATGCGCTGCCGAATATTCGGGTGATGAACCGTGCTACAGGAGCCATCCACGCGCTTGAGTTCGCTGAGCCGGCCTATACCGTCGCGCTGGGCGATAACTTCGAGTACCGGACCGGCACGCTCCGCTTTGCCTATTCGTCGCTCGTAACTCCGTACTCCGTCTTCGACTACGATATCGCGGCCCGCACGCGCGTCCTGCTCAAGCAAACCGAAGTGCCTGGCGGTTTTCACTCAGCGGATTACACGACGGAGCGTTTGTATGCTCCCGCCGTCGATGGAAAGCGCGTGCCGGTATCCATCGTCTACCGCGGAGGGTTTCAGCGCAATGGCCGCAATCCGCTGTTGCTATATGGGTATGGGTCGTACGGCCTGAACACGGATGCGAAGTTTACGGCGTCGTATCTGAGCTTGCTGGACCGCGGGTTTGCCGTGGCGCTGGCGCATGTGCGGGGCGGAGCGGAATACGGCCGCGAGTGGTTCGAGAACGGGCGCATGTTGAACAAGCGGAACAGTTTCACGGACTTCGTTGCCTGTGCGGAATACCTGATTGCCGAACGTTACACTTCTGCCGCTTGCTTATCGGCTATGGGAGGCAGCGCCGGCGGTTTGCTTATGGGCGCGGTGATCAATCTGCGGCCGGAACTGTTTCGCAGCGTGGTGGCGATGGTCCCGTTCGTGGATGTCGTGACCACCATGCTGGATGCGTCTATACCCCTGACTACCGGAGAATACGACCAGTGGGGCAATCCTTCGGAGAAGGTCTACTACGACTACATGAAAACCTACTCTCCTTACGACAACGTGGAGCGGAAAGCGTATCCGAATCTGTTGGTGACCACCGGTTTGAATGATCCTCGCGTGGCGTATTGGGAGCCCGCGAAGTGGGTCGCACGGTTGCGCGCACTCAAGACGGATGGCAATCTGTTGCTGCTGAAAACCCAAATGGGAGCGGGCCACGGGGGACCTTCCGGCCGCTACGAAAAGTATCGCGAGACTGCCTTCATCTACGCGTTTCTGCTGAAGACCGCGGGTCAGGGCTGCCAGACGTAAGCGGCAAACGAACGAATAGGGCGAAAGCCGGCCCTTTCATACAGCCGAGCGGCTTGCGTATTTGCCGCGCTCACCGTAAGGCTTACTGTCCGGCATCCCGCCGCTTCTAGTAGATCGAGCGATTGCCGGAGCAATTCAAGACCGAGACCCATCCCTTGATATTCGGGGTGAACGCAAACCTGGGTGATGTGTCCGGAGCCCGGTGCGACAAGGCTTGATAGCAACATGCCGCAAAGCCGGCCGGTCCGCCGGTCGTGCGCCGCCACGGAAGCCTGGCCCTGAAACACGCCGCAGCCGGGATATTGCACGATGTTCTGAAGAAACTTTCGCGCGCCGGACACGGTGCGGTACTGATCGTTGATCTGGCTATCGATGTGGCTATGGTACGTGGCGGGGATCAGATGCGCGGCCTGTTCCTGGTCCGGCTCGCTCCAGATTTCGAGAGCGATGTGGCTTGGCAGCCGCAGCGGCCGCGTCTGGGCCGCGCGGGGAAGCAGCAGCCCCAGGAACTCGCGCGGAAACATTTCGAAGCTTCCGAAGCCGCACGCGAACGGCTGCAACGGCGCGCTCAGAAACATAATCTGCGCTTCGATGCGCGGGACCTGCCCCAAACTGCGGATTTGTTGCAGAACCGAGCCGATGAGCAGTTGTTCATGGTGTACGGTGCGGGCCCGCTTCGCTACATAGAGGTCGCCGACCAGGCCCTTGTTATCTTCGAAAACGAAATATGAATAGCCGGTCACGCCGGAATCGTCAACCAGAGCTGAGCCGTTCAGGCTGTGGAGATCGAGAAACTTGCGAACCAGGGCGGACGAGCTATCGAAGTTCCAGGCCAGGGAATTGCGCCACTCGTCCTCGCATTCGCGGAGCAGTGGGTCTAGATCCGGGGCGCGGAACGCGCGAAGGTCATGGATGCCGGTGGACGGGAACTGCTCGGCAAGCGCGGCCATGTTGCGTCATGGTACCGCTTTCAGAACTTGTTCCGCGGTAATGTTTTCGATCGAAGTGTTCGCAATGGTCCGGCACTGCGGCCCACGCGGCGCCCATACTATGGGATTTGTCGGGCCGAACAGGGCGATGGTCGGGGTTCCGGATGCGGCCGCCAGATGCGTGATCCCTGAATCGTTCCCGATAAATACACGCGCCTTGCTCAGCCACACCGCCAAGTCGAATAGACTCGGAATCAAGACTGCGCCGGGCAGGTGGTCTTCGGGGCCGCGGCACCAATACACCGGCATCCGCTGTTCCAAACAACGGGCGATCTCTTGAAAGCGGGCGAGCGGCCAGTTCTTCTTCGGGCTGCCGGAAAACGGGTGCAGAACCGCGAAATCTTCACGCGGAACCGGCGGCAGTGGAATCATCGGGACCGCACCGCCTGGCTGATTTACCTGCGCCAAATAGAAATCCGCCGCGTGTTGAATCGCAGCGGCGGGGAGCGCTCGATGGAACTGAACGGGCAACCCAAGACCGCGAACGAAGCTTCGGAAATCAGGGCGGTTCGTACCGTACCAGGACTGGATGTCATCGAAGCTGCGAAGCCGGTCAATCGCCTCCGGGGCATCGGTCAATCCCACGCGGTCGATGCCGGAAGCGGCGAGCGAAATCGCGCGGTCGGCAAACGGAGCCAACGCGCACAGGGCGGACGGGCACCAGACTTCCGTGTAATCCGCGCGAAGAGATTGCAGAGCGGGCAGCGAAACAATAAAATCGCCAATCGCGCCGGGGCGGATGATGAGCCGCTTCAAAGCGGGAAAGCCTAAACGGATGTGGCTTCAATCGCGCGGAAGCGGCCTGGAATTTCGTAGGTGTGGGTGGCGCCGGCGGGAACCAGGTACGAATCGCCTTGGTTCAGCGTTTGCTTCTTGCCATTCATTTCCAAGGTGGCGGTTCCTTCCAGGACATAGCCCGCCGTCTCATAATCGCGAGACACGGGAGCCTTGTCGTGGACGTTCGTTTCATCCCACAGGCGAAGGGCGACTTTCGAACCTTTGATCAGGTGCTTTGGGGTTTCCATAAGTCGTTATTCTACGCTGGCAGCATTGCGGGGGTAGGGAACCCGTGCTGTTCCCGGCCCAGCGCGCCATCGTACTTTGTCGTGCTCTTGAAAAGTTCGTAGCGTCCATCCCCGGCATACATGTGGACACGATTTCGAAGTGACGTCAGTTCGCCTGCGCTAGCGGGCTTGAAACCGCGGGCCACTTCCAGATTCTGGTGAAGCACATCCAGCGAATTCATGCCGCTGATCGTCACGCCCACGGGCAAACTCATGGCATAACGAAGTGCTTCCGCCGCTGTTACTGCGCCATTCTTGACAGGTTCGCCGCTGCCGCCCATGCTCTTCATGCCGAGCGGCGCAATGCCTCTCCGGTTCAACTCGGGCAACACCTGCGCTTCGAAGCTGTGGTATGTCGCGTCAAAGCAGTTGAGCGGCATTTGCACGGTATCGAAAGGGTAGTCATGAGCCAGCATCTTCAGGTGGATGGAAGGATCTTTATGGCCTGTGAATCCTACGAATCTCACCTTGCCCTGCTTCTTGGCCTCGTCCAGCGCTTCAATGGCGCCGTTCTTCGCGAAGATCAGGTCCGGGTCGTTGTCGTAAACCACTTCGTGGATCTGCCAAATATCCAAATGATCGGTCTGCAAGCGCTTCAGAGATTCCTCCAGCATGCGCATGGCGACATCTTTCTTACGGCCGTGCGTGCAGACCTTGGTCATGACGATGACTTGGTCGCGCTTGCCCTTTAGCGCATTGCCGAGCCGTGTTTCGCTTTTTCCGTCGTGGTACTCCCAGGCGTTGTCGAAAAAGTTGATTCCGGCGTCGATCGCTTCCCCAACGATCCGGTTCGCTGTGTCGTCCGAATCGGCGCTGCCCAAGTGATAGCCGCCGACCCCCAAAAATGAGGCCTGGAGACCCGTTTTCCCGAGTAGCCGCCTCGGCACCGGGGCCGTGGATTGTGCGGAAAGATCGTTCATAAGCATCCCTGAGCCTGCAAGACCAACGCCCTGCACGAACGTCCTGCGAGTGTGGTTATGGGACATAAGTTAGTAAGGCTTTCCCGTGTTCTGTGTCTCTTTGAGCATCTCTTGTACTTCTTTTGATTGGCTATCGAGCGGAAATCCGTGCGCCAGCCGTGCTTCCGGGTTGTCGTATTTAATGGACGTCTTATAGAGTTCGTAGCGCCCATCGCCATACTGCGAACACCGGTCGCGAAGCCCTTGCATTTCCGCCGGAGACATCGCCTTGAAATTCTGCGCGATCGCCATATTTTGCTTCAGCACTTCGGGCTTATCCATGCCCGTGATGGTGGTGGTGACCGGTAGGCTCATTGCATAGCGCAGGCCTTCATCAGGCGTCATCACGCCTTTTGTGACCGGCTCCCCATGACCGCTCAGCGGCTTCATTCCAAGCGCGGCGATCCCGCGCCGGTTCAGTTCGGGAAGCACTTTCCGGTCGAAACTGCGGAACGTCCCATCGAAGGCGTTCAGCGGCATTTGGACCGAATCGAACGGGTAGTCGGTTGCCAGCATCTTCAGATGAATGTTGGGATCTTTGTGCCCCGTGAAGCCCGTGAAGCGCACTTTGCCCTGCTTCTTGGCCTCGGTCAACGCCTCGGCCGCGCCATTCGGGCGGATGAACAGGGCAGGATCGTTGTCGAAGGTGACGCCGTGAATCTGCCAAAGGTCCAGGTGGTCCGTTTGGAGCCGGCGCAAGGATTCCTCCAACATCTGCATGGCAAGCTGCTTGTCGCGCCCGTGCGTACAAACCTTAGTCATCAGGAACACTTTGTCCCGGCGTCCTTTTAGCCCTTTGCCCATCCACTCTTCACTTTTTCCGAGGTGGTATTCCCAGCAATTATCGAAAAACGTGATCCCTCCGTCCACGGCGTCATGCACCATCCGGACGGCCGTCTTTTCATCTTGGGCGTCCCCGAGATGGTGACCGCCCATCCCCAGCGCGGAAACTTGTACATCGGCCCTGCCGAACGGGCGCATCGGTATAGCCATCGGGTTCCTCCCTGCAATTGGGATGCTCTTGTAAGATGAAAGACATGCCGGCGCAAGATGTAAGCGAGCTCTTGGCGCAGGTCGGCAACACGCCTCTCCTGCGGCTTAAGACTATCACGGCACATTTGGGCAACATTGAAATTTACGGCAAAGCGGAGTATTTTAACCCCGGCGGAAGCGTAAAGGACCGCCCTGCGCTGAGCATGATCCGCGAAGGGGAGCGTTCCGGCCGGCTGACCCGCGGTAAGACGATCATCGATGCAACAAGCGGCAACACGGGTATTTCTTACGCCATGATCGGAGCCGCGTGCGGTTATCCGGTCAAGCTCTGCCTTCCGGAAAACGCTTCTCTGGAGCGCAAGAGGATTCTGCAAGCGTATGGCGCGGAAATCGTGTACACCAGTCCCGCGGAAGGCTCCGACGGCGCGATCCGTAAAGTTCGCGAGATCTACCAAGACAATCCGGATCGTTACTTCTACCCCGACCAGTACAACAATCCCGCAAACTGGATGGCGCACTTCGAAGCAACGGGACCTGAGATTATTCAGCAGACGGGCGGGCGCGTCACGCATTTCATCGCCGCTTTGGGAACGAGCGGAACTTTCATGGGTGTCACAAGGCGCATGCGTCAGGATTCGCCGTCGACGATTTGCATCTCCGTGCAGCCGGCCGCCGGGTTTCATGGCCTTGAAGGGCTGAAACACATGCCCACCTCCATCGTGCCCGGAATCTATGACGCGTCTCTAGCATCTGAAAACATGTGGCTCGAAACCGAAGACGCGCATGCCATGGTGAAACGACTGGCTCGTGAGGAAGGCCTGCTGGTGGGAATATCGGCCGGCGCGAACGTGTTCGCGGCGCTCACCGTCGCGAAACGCCTTCACAACGCGGGCGGAACAGGGGTCATTGTGACCATACTGTGCGACGGGGCCGATAAGTACCTGAGCGAAAGCTTCTGGGATGCCGAATGATTGAGATCTGTTTAGAGCCATGGGAGCGCATGGTCAGCCATGCGGAAGGCGCTTATCCGAACGAGTGCTGCGGCGTCATGCTGGGGGCCTCGGATGAAAATGGCAAAAGCGTCAGTGTAGCAATCCCGCTTGAAAACGCGTCCGAAGGCAATCAGGCCGCGCGGTATGAGCTGCGGCCCCAGGACCTGCTGGAAGCGGATCGCGAGGCGCGGCGCCGGAAGCTGGAACTGATCGGTATCTATCATTCGCATCCGGATTGCGACGCGTATTTTTCAGAAACAGATTTAAAAAGCTCCTGCCCGTGGTATTCGTTCGTCGTGATCTCGGTACAAAAGGGCCGGTTCGATCATGCGAACTGCTGGCTGCCGGATGCGGACCAGACCCGGGCGGAGAAAGAGGAATTGATATGGCAAAAATCCTGATACCCACGCCCTTGCGGCAATATGTGGACAAGAAAGATTCAGTGGAAGAGAGTGGAGCAACGGTACAAGAGGTTTTAGCCTCGTTAACGGAGCGCCATCCCGATCTGCGCAAGCAGATCTTCACGGACGAAGGCAAATTGCGGAGCTTCGTCAATGTCTACCTGAACGACGAAGATATTCGCTATCTGGACAAAGAGAAAACGGCCGTCGCGGCTGCCGACGTGCTGTCGATCGTTCCGAGCATTGCCGGAGGCGGCAAGTGGCTGCGCAACTGACGCAGGAGGAAATCCTACGCTATAGCCGGCACCTCATCATGCCGGAGGTCGGCATGGAAGGGCAGTTGAAATTGAAAGCCGCAAGCGTCCTGCTCGTAGGCACAGGCGGCTTGGGCGCTCCCCTCGCCATGTATCTCGCGGCCGCGGGCGTGGGCCGGATCGGTCTGGTCGATTTCGACGTTGTCGACCATACAAATTTACATAGGCAGGTGATTCACGGCACCAGCGACGTGGGGCGCCCGAAGATCGATTCCGCGATGGACACCATGCGGGAGATCAATCCGAATGTGCAACTGGACCGGCACGAAGTCGCGTTGACCAGCGAAAATGCGCTTGAAATCATCCGCGAGTATGACTTGGTTGTAGACGGCACCGACAATTTCCCGACGCGGTACCTGGTGAACGATGCGTGCGTGCTTACCGGCAAGCCGAACGTATATGGTTCCATTTTCCGGTTCGAAGGACAGGCAACTGTATTCGCTTATCAGGGCGGCCCTTGCTACCGGTGCCTGTATGCCGAACCGCCGCCCCCGGGACTGGTTCCGAGTTGCGCCGAAGGCGGTGTTCTGGGAATTCTGCCGGGTGTAATCGGTCTGGTGCAGGCCACGGAAGCGGTGAAACTGATCCTGGGTGTGGGTGAGCCTCTAGTAGGCCGTCTTCTGCTCTATGATGCGTTGGCGATGCGGTTTCGAGAATTGAAGCTGAGGAAGAATCCGGAGTGCCCGGTCTGCGGCGAACATCCCACAATTCACAAGCTCATTGACTACCAGGAGTTTTGCGGAGTGCGTCCGCAGGAACAAGCGCCTCTCGCGTCCGGCGAAATGGACGTCACAGAATTGAAGAGGAAACTGGATCGGGGAGACGACTTTATCCTGCTCGATGTCCGGGAGCCGCATGAGTTCCAAATTGGCCGTATCCCAAGCTCGAAGCTGATTCCGCTTGGTGAACTGGAAAAACGAACCAGTGAAATTCCCAGGGGCGGGGAACTGGTGGTGCATTGCAAGAGCGGAGGCCGAAGTTCCAAGGCGGTCGAATTTCTTCGCAAGCAAGGGTATACGAACGTCACGAATCTGACGGGCGGAATCCTGGCTTGGAGTGAGAAAATCGACCCCGCTGTACCTAAATACTAGACCTAAGGCCGGGCTTTGTATTTCTCGTACAGCCTATGTTGCTTGTTCTCAAGGTCTACGGTCTGCCCCTTGATGAAGAGTTGTTTCACCTGCGTTGGCTCCTCCAGAGGATCTCCATCTGTAACCATGAAGTCCGCGGACTTACCTTCCTCGATGGTGCCAAGCTGGTTCGCAACGCCCCATATCTGGGCGGCGTTCACAGTGATGGCTTTCATTGCTTCTTCTTTTGGCAGCCCGAACGGGACCGCCGCGGCCGCCTGGTACGGCAGATTGCGGGAGAACTCATTGCTGAAAGTTCCAAACGAGAACTTTATACCGGCCTTGTAGAGGTCGGCCGGAGTGGTGAACGGGCGGTCATAGGGATCATCGTCTTCAAGCGGGAGGGAAAGACTGGGGCCCAAAACGACGGGTATGTCATGAGCTTTCAGCTCCGCTGTGACCTTGTACGCTTCGGGCGCCTGGCAAAGAATCATCTTGATCTTTTGCTTTTCCGCGAAGTTGATCGCATCGCGAATGGCACGCTCGCGAATCGCGGTAATCAGCAGAGGCGTTTGGCCCTCGATCACCGGCAGCATGGCTTCCAGCTTCAGATCGGTTTTGAAGCCGGGCAGGTTGGCGGCTTTGGCTTGTGAGTAGCGGCGCGCGTCCTCGAAAAACGCATTCAGTTCCGCCATATCCTTATCGAAATTCTTCTTCGCCTCTTCATAGGTCACCCGCGCGCCGAAGCGGCCTTCAAAGCCGCGGCGTACGGAGCCGCCGATTGCCGGCATGCGCAGGTGCATGGCGGCGGAGCGCTTCACTTCCATCTCTTCTGTCGTCCAGCCATTCAGATTGATGAGCGACGCCTGGCCGGAGATTTCCTGGCCGTCGGGAAGCGCGATCACGCTCGTGATGCCGTTCGCGCGAGTAACCGGGATGTGCTCGCTATCCGGATTGACCGCGATGGAGGCGCGCAATTGCGGGTTGAACTTACCGATTTCCGTGGTGTCGGAAGTTTCCCGAACCGCGCCGATTTCGGTGAGCCCGATGGTGGACGCCGAATCGATCATGCCGGGATAGACCTGCATTCCGGCGGCTTCGATGACTTTGACACCCGCCGGAGCACTCAAGTTCTGTCCGACTCCGGCGATTTTTCCATCGCGAACCAGGATGGAACCGTTCTGGATGTCCTTACCGGCCATGGTGTGAATGGTTGCACCGCGGAGCAGGAAGCTATCGTTCGCGGCTGCAAACGCAACGTGCGAGAAACTCAGAAACGAGACAAGCAACAGCTTCATAGGGTGGGTCTCCGGCCGGCGGCCGCGGGAGGCGCGGTCTTCTTCTGTTCTTCCGCCGCCTTGGTGATCAGCATCTTCTTCTCTTTCTCGTGTTCGGGGCGGGTGGATAGATCGTAATCGCGATCGAAGTAGAGGCGGCCATCGATGTAGACCTTCTCTACTTTGGACATTGTGGAGAGCGGATGGGCGTCGAAAATGACCAGATCCGCATCTTTACCCACTTCGATGGAACCGACGCGTTTATCGATCATGAGTTGCCTGGCCGGGTTAATGGTGATGGTGGAGAGGGCTTCTGTTTCGGTTAATCCACCGTACTTTATGGTCTTGGCGGCTTCCGTATTGAGATGGCGCATCAATTCAGCATCGTCGGAATTGATGGAGACCAGGACGCCCTTTCGCATCATCAGCGCGGCGTTGTAGGGAATGGCGTCGTAGGCTTCCACCTTGTAAGCCCACCAATCGCTGAAGGTGGAGGCTCCGGCGCCGTGCGCCGCGATTTCCTTAGCCACTTTGTAGCCTTCGAGGACATGCTGCAGGGTGCGGATCTTGAAACCGTAATCGTCGGCAACGCGAAGGAGCATGAGGATTTCATCCTGGCGGTAACAGTGGGCATGCACCAGGCGCTTGCCGTCCAGAACTTCGACAAGAGCTTCGAGTTTCAGATCGCGCGCGGGAGGAATCGCAATTTCACCACGGGCGTGCTTAGCGTCGTACGCGGCCCAGTTCGCTTTGTAGACTTTGGCATCGTTGAAGGCTTCTCTGATGACATCTTCAACGCCCATGCGGGTAGCCGGGTAGCGCGCGGGCGCGGTGACTACGCCGAAGGACTGCACCGCGCCGCGCCGCTTGGGATTCTCTCCCAACGCGAATTTGATGCCCGGCATTGCGCCTTCGAAGATGAGTTCCTGGCCGCTTTTCGCGCCCCATCGGGTTTTGACCACCACGCATTTTCCGCCAATGGAGTTGGCGCTTCCGTGGAGGATATTCGCCGTTGTGATGCCGCCGGCCAGAGCGCGGTATATGGCAACGTCTTCCGGATTGAGGACGTCACCGATCCCGACCATAGAAGACACGGAAACGGAGCCTTCATTGATGGCTTCGGCGATGATATGCGAGTGGCAATCGATGATGCCGGGCATGAGAAACTTGCCGGTGGCATCCACCACGACCGCGCCCGGCGGCACGCGCACATTCCCGCCGACTTCGACGATCTTTCCATCCCGGACCACAACAGAACCGTTTTTGATAGTCCCTTTGGTGACGGTGAGGACGGTCGCGTTTTGAATGACGACCGGCGCGGCGGCAAATGCCGATGCCGCGGCGAAAAGGAAAACCGGATACCGCTTCATTGAGTCTTCTCCATGTCCTTCGGGGCTGGCGCCGCGTCGGGCGCCGGTTCATATTTCATGCCGTCTACAAACACGTACTTGATTTTGGTTTTGTCCTGAAAGAGATCACCCTGGGTGACCAGCAGGTTCGCGATTTTACCTGGGTCGATGGATCCGAGCCGGTCGGCGACACCGTAGATTTCGGCGGGGCTCAAGGTCATCGCGCGTACCGCATCGGCCGGGGAAAGACCGGCATCGATGGCGCGCTTGACCGCGCGGGTAACGTCCTTCGGCACGGCGATTCCGTCCGAGTAGAAGGCGAATTGGATTCCGGCCTTGGCGAGAACCGCGGGAGTAGAGGGGGCTTTGTCGCGCATCTCGAGGTCATGGAGAGAATCGTTCAGAGCAGGGTCCGCATCGCGGGCGCGCTCGGGCCATTTCAGGCTTACCAGGATGGGCACTTTCGAATTCCGCAGGATATCAACGGACCGCCATGCTTCCTCGCCGCCATAGAGAACCGCATTCATCTTGAGTTCCTGAGCGAAGCGTATCATCCGCTCAATCTCAACCATCCGGCGCGCCGGGAGAAGCGCGCGCGGGCTGGCGAGGACAGCTTCCAGGGTACGGTCATAGGCCGGGCGCTGAAGACCCTGCGGATGCTTGGCGTAAATACTGTTGGCCAGCTTGTAATGGGCGGCATCCAGATAGATCTGCCGGATGTAGGCAAACACGCCCATCAGGGAGCCGGGATAAGAGCCAAAGGAAGTGGTGCGGGTGGTGAGGTATAGGCCGGCCGACGGGGACACGATCATCTGACCGGTGCGCTCGCCGGAGAGATCGAACATAGCGCCTTGTCCCGCGAAGATGTTGGTTGTGGGAAAGGTGACGGCGGTGGTGAAGCCTGCATCGCGGGCGCTGGTTACGGTGGGGTCGGTGGCGACTAACTGGTCGGCCGCTTTGAGGTAACTGGTATTACTCGGGCGATCTTCCGGCCCATTGATGACGGGTTGGGGCGCGGCAGGGACGGCTGGGGCCGCGATGACGACGGGAGTTGTGGCGCCGCGTCCGCGTCCGGCGAGCGCCCCGGCCGCGGGGGTCAAGCCGGGAATGCCCCAGGTGCTGAGCGCATCCACCAGACCGGGATACACGGTGAGCCCTTTCCCGTCGATGATCCACGCATCGGCAGGCGGGCTTAGGTTCGGACCCACCGCGGCGATGACTCCGTCGCGGACGACCACGGTACCGTTTTCAATGGGCGGCGCGGAAACACGGACAATGCGCGCTCCCTGAATCGCAAAGACTTGCGGACCTTCTGCGCTCCACAAAGGAAGCGCCATCAGCATCGTGAAAATCCAGGTTTTCATAAGTGAGTCGTTATACTGGTACATTCCCAGGCGAAATGGTTACAAGTTACAAGCAGGCGGGCGTCGACATCGACGAAGCGGACCGCGCCGTTGCGCAGATCCGGAAGATGGCAAAAGCGACGTTTACGCGGGGCGTGCTGACGGACATCGGTTCCTTCGGCGCCTGTTTCGCGATGCCCAAAATGCGGCGGCCGGTGCTGATCAGTTCTATGGACGGAGTCGGGACGAAGCTCAAGATTGCGTTTGAGACTGGCCGTCACGGAACCATTGGCGAAGATCTGGTGAACCATTGTGTGAATGACATCGCGGTCCAGGGCGCGAAGCCGCTTTTCTTCCTCGATTATCTGGCCGTCGGCAAGCTGGACGCCGGCGTGGCCGCTTCGGTGGTGTCCGGGA
>JALYXI010000180.1 GCA_030947245.1 Acidobacteriota bacterium | reverse complement strand
GGCTGGTGCTCGTTCCCTGTTCACTCGCGGGCGCCGGGATCGCGGAGCCCGTCACCAGGACAGAATCATTCTGCGCCGCAAGCGCCAGCGTGATATCCGCCGCTTCGTGCAGCGGCACTGCCTTCATCGCAAACCCCTCCATGGTTACGATCAGACGGGTTACGATCAGACGCTCGCCGCCGGCAGGTTCCGCTTCCACTCGGAATCGCCCTTGCGCGTCCGTCAACTGTTCCGAGATGACTCCCGTTAGCCCCGTCAGGGTGACACGCGCATTGGAAACGGGGACTCCCGTAGGATCCCGAACTACACCGGTGATTTGAGCTGCTCGCAGATGGGAACCGCAAGCCAAAATAAATGCGGCGGCCACGCCTAAGCGAGCAACCCGTCGTTGTTTGTACATGTCAGGGCAGCCCTCCGCTGCCGGCATTACCGGATCTCGCGGTCGGTCTCCTGACTTGCGCCTCAACGAAACTGATCCTGCCTTCCCACCCTTCCGGGCAGTGGCTTGTTACGGGCCAGTTTCTCCGCGCTTACAGTGGCGGGGCCGTGCTGGATTTTCACCAGCTTCCCAATTGCTTACCAGCGAGAAAGTAAACTCTTTGAGCGTAGCGGGTCGGTTTGTCTATGTCAAAATCCGATCTACGGCTCGGTCGGTTCGACCGCCGCGGCACTGAGGCAAACGTTCGGCGAGTGAACGATGCAGGTGTCCGTCTGTTCATGTCCATCGAAACGGACGGATTTCAGTTTGAGCAGATCTCTAGATTTGAATGCCCTGTTGAGCAAGGGCTCGATGCCCGGATCCCTGACACTGGTGCTCGAATAGATTGCAACCATGGACACGACCTCAGCCGCAAAGCGGTCGTGCCTACGGGTGATCTTCACCATTAAGCCTTTACCCGATCCGGGCGACGTGGCAACCGTAAGCGGCAACACGATGCGGCCGGCCTCCTTCAAGGTATGAAGCCAGGGAGGGTGCGGGTGGGTAACTCCGGCGTTGATCAGGATGGCATCGCAGGGGCCGGGGTCCATGGTCGCGCCATCGCGATTATGGACCGTTGCGTTCGCGTATTCCCGGAGGTTTCCGGCGGCCTGCGCGGCGAGATCGGGATCGACTTCGGCAGCAATGATCGATCCGGCCGATCCGGTTACCTCGGACATTATGGCCGAGTAATAGCCGGTGCCACAGCCAACATGAAAAACGCGAACGCCCGAAGCGAGGTCGAGCGCCGCGATCCAGCTTGCCAATGCGCTCGGCTGGCCATTGTTAAGGTTTTGGGAGCGCTTCAGAGCAATCACTACGTTGTGATAAACGTCGCGTGGGTCATTCGTGGTCTGGTAGCCGGACTGGTTCAGAAACAGTTCTCCGGCGATTTGCCATGGCGCGGGACCGAGGAACTTTTCTCTCTGAACTTTCGCAAAGGCCGCCACCAGAGCGGGCGACGCAATGTTCGCGACAGCGCGGATTTCTTCAGAGTAGAAGCGGCGATGCTGCTCAAGCGTCAGGGTATCGGATTCCGTTGCTTTCATGTTTTCTCATTCGGGCTGGCAACCACCTTGCTACTCTCATGCTTGCAGGTCTCCATAGGGCGCTGCGTTCGAGCGATAAATTTAGCCGTTTCGTTAGCGCTGTGCCCAAAATATACAAAGGCGACCCCGGGGCAATGACAGCCTATGTAAACGATAATCACACTTGCTATCCTGGCCACGTAATATCGGTCAACAATTACGTCGTTTATCAATATATTCCAGGTCGCAACGACCCGTCTTATCTTTTTAATTGCCTTGCCCTAAAGCTTGATAAAGTGATAGGAAAGCAGTCATCGTCAACGCATGTCCCGTGTGACTAATATGATGATTACGGAGCTGACACAATGAAGCAATTACTCGACTGCACCAGCCCAGCAGGTTCTTTCACCAGCGGAGTTCTTGCAACAGTTTCTTCAGAATCCTTCTAGAATACCGACCTATGAAGAAGGTGTACGAGTGATGGATCAAATTGCATCAATGACACCGGGCGATATTCGCACGACTCTGCCGGTCATATTCGACGCATTGTACTCTCAGAACTTGATGGCACAGCTCGAAGGCGCGCTGGCTTTAAACGCCGTCTCTATACGTTCGGATGGCTCAACGCTGCTCAGTTCTAAGACGGATGAAATTCTTGGACTGCTGCAAAATAAAGAAGAGCGGTGGAGAATGCGTAGCCTTCGAATAGCAAACGCATAGCCCGAAGTGCGTCTGGCAAGGCAAGAACGGCCCCTTGAGTAGCCGAAAACTCCGCCCACCAGCCACGCCAGTAAAACAAATCCACTCGTTTGGAATCAACAAATGAGCAATGATCCCCTTGCTCAACCTAGAACAGACCCGCTCTCAGCAGCCTGTTAGACTCGCGGCTGGTAAGCGGCCATCCCTTGCTCGTATCCTCCGCCACCGAAGCGGTGCCCCGGTATCGCTCTCAACCCACCTTGCTGAACGGCGAACCTGTCGAGGTAGTCATTCAGATCGGCGTGAACTTGCTGGCTGATAACGTTTTCCTGTGTCAGAAGCGTAGCGCCCGCCATTGCCCTTCACCGACCTGTCCCTTTTATCTGGCCCAATGAATTCAATCGTTTACTGTCTTTGCTGATTCCGCAGCCCCATTCTTGCTGCTTAGTATGGGCAAGGAGGCTGGGTATGGTTTGCAGCGTAACACCGGAACTCGCGGCGAAGATTTTCCCTTTCACTTCACTCTCAAACATCAGGAGCTATCTGCCGGACGTCGCGGGTGCGATGGAATCGGCAGGAGGGGATCAGACGATGCTGCTGCTCGCTCTCGCCACCATTCGCGCGGAAACCGAAAGCTTCACGCCATGTTGCGAAGAGCCGTCGCGCTTCAATACTTCTCCTCGCGGCAAGCCATTTGACCTTTACGACCGCAGGCAGGACCTTGGCAACCAGGGCCCGCCGGATGGCGAGCGTTTTCGCGGCCGCGGCTATGTGCAGCTCACCGGCCGCTCCAACTATGCGCATCTCGGGCAGACACTGGGCCTGGAATTGATCGAGAATCCTGAGATCGCGGCGGAATCGGCTCAGGCCGCCCGCATTCTGTTCGAATTTTTGCATCGGCAAGAAGGCAAACTGCGGGCCGCCGTGGCTCAGGGCGATCTTGCCGGCGCGAGACGGCTGGTAAATGGGGGCTCCCACGGTCTTGCCCGGTTTCGCGAGGCATTTCAGATTGGAAACGCGTTGCTCAATCCAAGCTGATGGAATGGCGTCTCCTGCTAGTCTGAGAGGCGGGAGAACGGAATGTCCGATTCGCAAATTCAAGCGCTATTCCTCGATTTGGGCGGCGTTATGCTCACCAATGGTTGGGATAGCGACACCCGCAGAGCGGCCGCGGAACAGTTCGGACTAAACCTGGCGGAGATGGATAGCCGCCACCGCATGACGTTCGATACCTATGAAATTGGCAAGTTGACCTTGGGGGAGTACCTCAGGCGAGCGGTCTTCTACCAGCCGCGTCCCTTCACGCCGGAACAGTTCACTGCTTGGATTCTGGACCAGTCGAAAGAGTATCCGGGCATGCTGGAAATGGTACGCGCACTCAAGGCGAAGTACAGGCTGAAAGTGTTTGTGGTCAGCAACGAAGGGCGCGAGCTAACCGAATACCGCATCAAAAAATTCGCTCTCGATGAGTTCGTGGATGCGTTTGTCGCATCCTGCTTTGTCCATCTTCGCAAGCCGGACAACGATATCTACCGCATGGCTCTTGATCTAGCTCAAGTCCCAGCCGGCCACGTTGCGTACTTGGAGGATCGCCCATTGTTCGTCGAAGTAGCGGCCCAGTTCGGTATTCAAAGCATTCAGCATACAAGTTTCGAATCCACGCGATCTGCGCTGGCGGGTTTAGGCCTTACGTTTTAAGCCGATGAACCCCGCCGCTCTCGCTGAATTTTCTCTGGTTGCTTTCAGTTCCGTCTTCTTTTTGGTTGACCCTTTTGCGGCCATTCCTTCTTTCCTGGTCATGACGGCGGGCGCCACCGCAGGGGAGCGGCGCAAGATGGCGCGCAAAGCCTCAATTACGTGCTTCTGTGTTCTGACCGGCTTTGCTCTGGCGGGCGGGATGATTTTTAAACTGTTCGGAATCACGCTCCCGGCTCTAAAAATCGCGGGTGGTTTATTGCTCTTTGTGATTGGAATGGAGATGCTGCAAGCGAGACAATCGGGTACCAAGGAATCGCCCGGAGAAACGGAAGAAGCCCGTCGAAAGAAAGATGTCGGCATTATTCCACTCGGCATCCCGCTGCTCGCCGGGCCAGGCGCCATCTCAAGCGTGATGGTGCTGATGGGGCAATCGCCCAATTGGTGGCAAGCCGCGCCGGTTTTTATCGCTATCGCGGTTACCTGCCTGTGCGCGTTTCTGATTTTGGCGGCCGCGGACCGTATCAGCCGCATGCTGGGCGAAACCGGTATTCACATCCTGATGCGGATGATGGGATTGCTGCTGACCGCGATTGCGGTGCAGTTCGTGATTAACGGTCTGGGGGACATTGGGCTTGTTTCGCAAAAACACTGAGTGGCCCGGCAAATGCTGCGGGTCTGCCCGTGACTGCGAAGAATAAACTGATCCTTTCCGCCGCCGGAGTAGGCGCCAGCCTTGCCGCGCGGGAGCTTTTTGCCCGTTCCCGTGAGCAGAGTTTCAAAGGCCAAGCGGTTTTGATCACCGGCGGGTCCAAAGGACTGGGGATTGCCTTGGCAAGGCGTTTCGCGCGGGAGGGTTGCCGGATTGCGATTTGCGCCCGCAACCGCGAGGAACTCCATTCCGCAAAACGCGAGCTGGAAAGAATGGGCGCCGAAGTGGTAGCGGTGCCGTGCGATGTTTCGGAAGAAGTAGCCGTGAAAGCGATGATCGCCGAAGTGGAAGCCCGCTTCGGAGGGATTGACATTCTGGTCAACAATGCGGGCCAGATCCAGGTGGGTCCCTTGACCGCCATGACGGTACAAGACTTCGATTCCGCTATGAAGGTGATGTTCTGGGGTGTCGTCTTTCCTACGCTGGCGTTGCTCCCTTCCTTCCTGAAACGGAAGAGCGGCCGTATTGTGAATATCACTTCATTCGGCGGAAAGGTCAGTGTTCCCCATATGGTGCCCTATACCTGCGCGAAGTTCGCGGCGACCGGTTTTTCCGAGGGATTGCGCGCGGAATTGAAGAACGAACATATCCAGGTAACCACGATTGCGCCTGGCATGCTTCGCACCGGTTCGTTTGTGAATGCGTTATTCAAAGGGAACCAGGA
>JALYXI010000172.1 GCA_030947245.1 Acidobacteriota bacterium | reverse complement strand
TGGCTACTCTTATCCGCAAGCAAGGAGGCGATCCGTTTGTTGCGCCGTCCATGAGAGAGGTTGCGCTGGAGCGCAACGAAGCAGCCTTCCGGTTCGGCGAGCGGCTCTTTGCCGGAGAGTTTGATGCTGTGATTCTGCTGACGGGAGTGGGAACGCGCTACCTGGACACGCTGCTTGCGACGCGGCATCCGGCAGCACGGTTTGCGGAAGCTCTTCGCGCCGTTCTCATTGTGGCGCGGGGACCGAAGCCGATGGCCGTGCTGCGCGAGATGCAGGTGCCGAACGCGATTCTGATCCCCGAACCAAACACTTGGCGCGAAATACTGGCGGCTTTCGAAGACCGCCCGGAGCGGCGCGTTGCGGTGCAGGAATATGGGCGAAGCAACCATGAATTACTGGATGGACTCCGGGCGAAAGGCTGCGCCGTGACCGCGGTCCCGGTGTATCAGTGGGAACTGCCGGAAGACACGGGGCGGCTGCGGGAAGCGGCGCGCCGCGTAGCTGCGGGCCAGATGGATGTCGCTTTGTTCACCACCTCCATTCAACTTCCCCACTTACTTCAAATGGCGGAGGAGGAAGGCTGTGCCGAAGCCGCGCGCGCGAATCTGAAGCGCATGTTCATCGCTTCGATCGGCCCTACCACTACGGAAGCGCTCCGGGAGGCGGGCCTCGCCGTTCATTTTGAGCCTTCGCATCCGAAGATGGGCATCCTGGTTGCGGAGGCCGCCGCGGCCGCGCCCAAACTAAACGCCGCGCCCAAACTAAACAATGCCAAAGTCACCTGACGGCGGTTTCGCGCAGTATACCGGGTTGGCATTTCTTCTTCCTGTCTCGGCTCTGGCCGGGTGGGGAATCGGCTATGGACTCGATAAGCTTTTCCACACCGCATTCCTGCACTATGTGTTCCTCGCGCTGGGCATTGTGGCGGGCCTGATTGAAGCCATTCGTGAATCTCAGGCCGAGTGAGCCGGACACGGAGCGGCTGTTCAAGCGGCTGGCGAAGTTCATGCTGCTGCTTGGCGTTGCGGGAATCATTGGCGCCGGTGTTGCCCGGGGCTGGCCGGCCGGGGTTGGGTTTGCCATAGGCGCGGCAGCCTCTTGGTGGAATTTCCGCAGCCTACGCGACGTTGTGAAGTCTCTGGGCACAGCGGGTTCATCCGGAACGCCAGGCGCATTTGCCTGGATTCTATTCCGATTCATCATCCTGGCAATGGGAGCCTTTGTTATCCTGAGATTTACGAAAATCAGCCTGTACGCCGCGTTGGCCGGTCTCTTTGTGCCGGTAGGGGCGGTAATCCTGGAGGCCATTTTCGAACTGACCTATGCACGATGAAGAAGTCTGGCTAACGCGCCTATTTAACGACCATTTAGCCGGGGCGGGTAATTGGATTCTCTCGCTGTTCCGCATTCACGCGGAGAACCCGGAGAGGCCGTGGGCGAATTTCATTGTGATGCAACTGCTGGTTGCGCTGATCATCGTGGTGCTATTTGCCATCCTGCGTTCCCGGCTTTCCGTCGACCGGCCGGGCAAGATGCAGCATATTTTCGAAGAAGTTTACGCCTTTCTGCGCGGCACAGCGGAAGACAACATAGGGCATGATGGCCCTCGTTACCTGCCGCTCTTCGGAACTTTATTCATCTTTATCTTATTCGCGAACTTACTGGGCACCATTCCCGGTTTTGAATCGCCCACGCAAGTGCCCTATGTACCTGCCGGGTGCGCCATGATCGTGTTTCTGTACTACAACTGGATGGGCATTCGCGCTAACGGCGCGGGCAAGTACGCCGCGCATTTCGCCGGGCCAAGTATTTTGCTGGCGCCTCTGATGATTCCCATTGAAATCATCAGCCACCTGGCGCGGCCGCTTTCGCTTACTATCCGTCTCTTCGCCAACATGTTTGCCGGCGAAAAAGTTACCATTGTGTTTCTTAGCCTGACATACCTGGTAGCGCCCGCGGTCTTCATGGGGCTTCACGTGTTCGTCGGCTTCCTGCAGGCTTATATTTTCGCGTTGCTCACCATGGTTTACGTAGGCAGCGCGGTGGCGCACGAAGAGGCGCACTGATTCATCCGGCTTTATCCGTTTCCCGCGTGAGGCCGCCAGTTTCGCCTGACCGGCAACCACCTCCGGGAAGCGATTCATATAAAAAGGAGCAACAAACAACGTGAACTGGAAACTGCTGTTTATCGTGCTGGCGCTATTCCTCTGCGCCATGCCTATTTTCGCCCAAGGCAACGCCGCTGCCGGTCCCAACCGGACCTCGACGGATTGGGTGGCCATTAGCTCAGGCTTCGCCATGGCAATCGCCTCCGCGGGCTGCGGTCTTGGCATGGGACGGGCAATCGGAAGCGCCACGGAAGGGATGGCCCGGAACCCCGGCGCATCCGCCGCCATTCGGGGAGCCCTGATTCTAGGTCTCGTTCTGATTGAGTCGTTGGCGCTTTACGTGATCGTCATCATTTTCGTTAAAGTTGTGCCGTAAGTGTTCTTTGGGAAGTGTGGCGGCACGGGCCGCCCATTTCCCTGTTCCATTGCGAGTGTGTCGCATCATCCCACGCCGCTGGCGGGCGGACACACTAGTACTAGTACAAATTGGTTGCCTCTATCTATGGAATTTAGTATTCTAGGGAGGTATTTGCGAGCGTAGTCGACCCGTAGGCACTGGCCTGCGGCATTTCTATCAAACAGGACTTTGGATGGCCTTATTTAGACTTCCGATAGCTTGCTTCCTAACTTTCTCATTCGTCGTTCCGCAATCTTCTCTCCTCGCTGAGCAATTCTCCACCCGAAATGATTCTTCGGCGGACCTTGCTCCTTCCGGCGCGGATTTTTTCGCTGCGGACGATTCCGCGGCTCCCGATGGGTCCTACCTGGAAACCGTGGCGAAAGCCGAGGCCAAATCCGATCAGCCGTTCCGTCCGACGCCGTCCGACCTTTTAGTTCAACAAGCGGAGGAGCGGTTTCAGGCGGGCCGCAACTTCTACAAGGTGAAAGATGCCGGCAGTGCTCGCGGCGAGTTCGATCGCTCTATCGATTTGATGCTCCAGGCTTCGGAAAATCCGTCCGATCGGGCCCTCTACGAGGACAAGCTGGAACGGTTGGTGGATGCGATTCATCGTTTGGATCTTGCGGGACTCGGTTCGGCGGCTCCAGCTCCCGATGAGCCGCAATTCGAGAAGGCGCCTCTGGAGGACCTTCTCCAAATGACCTTTCCCGTGGACCCGAAACTGAAAAACAAGGTTCAAGGGGAATTAACCGCCACAGCATCGCAGCTTCCACTTGTGATCAACGATTCCGTGTTGGGTTATATTAACTATTTTTCCGGCCGGGGGCACCGCACGATTGTCGCGGGGCTGGAACGCGCCGGCAAGTACCGCCCGATGATCTCCCGTATTCTGGCCGAAGAAGGCGTGCCGCAGGAGTTGATCCATTTGGCACAAGCCGAATCGGGTTTTCTGCCGCGCGCGGTTTCGAATAAAGCGGCAACCGGCATGTGGCAATTTGTTAAATTCCGCGGGCAGCAATACGGCTTGAACCAAACTGCGTTTACCGACGAGCGGCTCGATCCTGAGAAAGCGACGCGCGCCGCCGCGCGGCACCTGAAGGATCTTTACACAGAGTTCGGCGATTGGTATCTCGCCATCGCCGCTTATAATTGCGGACCCGGCAACATTGAGAAAGCCGTTGAGCGTACCGGCTACGCGGACTTCTGGGAATTGCGTGCCCGCCATGCGATTCCCACGGAAACCACGAACTACGTACCCATCATTCTTGCCATGACGATCATGACCAAGAATGCCGCTGAGTACGGATTGACCGATGTTGTAGCGGAAGTGCCGGTGGAATACGACAGCGTTGAAATCACCGCGCCCACGCACCTGGCGCTTGTGGGCGACCTGACCGATACTCCCGTGTCCCAACTGACTGCGCTGAATCCCGCGCTGCTTCGCAACGTGGCTCCGCTGGGATATTCCGTGCGCGTCCCGAAGGGCGCCGGCGCCACTCTCTCCGCATCACTCGATCAGGTTCCAGCCATGCAGCGGGCTTCCTGGCGCATGCATCGCGTTGAATCCGGAGACACGCTCACGGCCATCGCCAAACGCTATAACTCCTCGGCCGGCCGCATTGCGCAAGCGAATCAATTAACCGCGCCGGAGCCTGAAGCAGGTGACCGGCTTTTGATTCCCGCGGGCTATGCCGACGCATCCGCGCGGCTGGTGGCCGCGCGCTTTTCGACTCGCCGGGCCCTTCACACGAAGACGGCCCGCCGCACTACGATTCATCACCGGTCGTCCGCCATGCTGGCTCACAGGTAAATCATTCTTCCTAGTTGGTAAACTTTTGGCGAGCTCTTCGGGGCTCGCTTTTTTTTAAGTTCGCTTTTCAATTTCAATAGAATTTGCTATTGCAAATTGACAAATCAGGGTATGCTATGGGTGACTGAGCCGAAACAGGAGGCCATGAAAATGTTCGATAGCTTATTTCTCGCTGCTCGGGACGAAGAAGAGTTGGACGACTTCCGGGAGTACGACGAAGAATCGGAAGCCGACTCTAAGCTTGACAGCTATAGCGAGAATGACGACGAGGATGACGAGGACGAATCCACGCCCGCGAAACCCACTCCACAGGATAAGCCGCATCATTCAGACAAACCGGCAAAGGACCGGGATGATGAGGACAAGCCGGAAGTTAAAGAGCCAGGGAAGGATTCCGGCGACGACTCCGAACCGGTTGTTCAGACAACCTCAGTAAAGAAGCCGGCGAGGTCCGCTTCTCAGAGTTCCTCCTCTTCTTCGCGGCCCCGGTCCCATCAAGCCCCTGCCAAGAAGAAAGCGGCCGCGAAAAAAACAGCGGCAAAAGCCAAAGCGCCAGCTAAGAAATCCGCGGTAAAGAAAGCACCGGTGAAAAAGACGCCTATGAAGACTGCCACCAAGAAGACCACTGCCCCTAAGAAGGCTGCCCCTAAGAAGGCTGCTCCCAAAAAGGCTGCTGCTAAGAAGGCCGCTCCGAAGAAAGCGGCGGTGAAGAAAACGGCAGCCAAGCCGGGTGTCCGGACCGGTTCCAGCAGCACCGCATCCAACAGAACCGCTACCAAAACGAAAACGTCAAAACAGCCCGCGGCGCAGAAGGGCACAGCTAAGAAGGCCGGATCCACTACCAAGAATAGAAGGTAGCTGTTTACCGCGGCAGGCGCCCGGGCCGAGCGCCTGCCCGGCGAACCTGCGCCGGTTTTATTTTTTTACAACTTCCCGGCACCTCTCGAAGAGTTGTATCAGCGAATCCGCATATTCTTCAGAGGTACGTGTCGGCTTGCCAGAAAAGCCTGTGGCGCTGGTAGATCCCTTTCCATACCCCGTCGTCACGGCGATGAACTTCATCATTTCCAGCGCCACCTCGTCTTTGCCTCGAATCGCGTCCTTGCTTCCGGATTTGTTTGTCTCGGATGCCGTCGCCTCCACGTCTGTCATCGTCCGTTTCTCCTCTTAAATTCCAGCTTACTCGACTTGGATGGAAGTCGAATTGCCAACGTTGTATTTATGAAGCTGAATGCATTGGAAGATCTGTTCGTTCGGGAACTGAGCGAGCTTTACGGTTCGGAGCAGCTCATCTTGAAAGCCCTGCCGAAAATGACCAAGGCGGCTTCCCACTCCGGATTGCGCCAAGTACTTTCAGATCATAGGTCTGAAACTAAGGATCACATCTCCCGCCTGGAGCAGATTTTCAAGTTACTCGGTGAAAAACCGGAAAAGCTGCGTGCCTATCCGGTCAAAAGCGCTCTTCTTGAGGGTGAGGAGATCATTAAGGCGAAAGATGCGGATTCTTCCGTACGCGATGCGGGTTTAGTAGCCGCTGCTCAGAAGGTGGAGCATTATGAGATAGCCAGCTATGGAGCAGTCCGCACCCATGCCGCGCTCCTTGGATATGAGCAAGCAGCCGATCTGCTGTCTGCGACGCTCAAAGACGAGCACGAGATGGACTCCCGCCTGACGCAAGTAGCGAAGGAAGCGGTGAATCCTGAGGCCTCGCGAGCGCCTTATGGGCGCGCAC
>JALYXI010000170.1 GCA_030947245.1 Acidobacteriota bacterium | reverse complement strand
ACCTTACACCGTTTTTAAGTTCACGCCCTGAGTGTTTCGCCGGAATTGTGGAGTCATCGCACGAGTGTGTCGATCTGATAGGGGAGATTCCAGGTTGCGCGCTGATAGGAGATCAATGCCTTCTGGTAGCCGACATTCGCGGTAACCACGGTGTTTTCAATCTGAGTGAGCCGCGTTTGCGCGTCCAGTAATTCAAATGCGGTAATGGTTCCCAATTCATACTTCTGCTGCTCCGCGTTCACGTTTTGTCTTGCCAGATCGCGTGCGGTGATCGCGGCATTCACGGCTTCGCGGGCCAGTTCGAATTCGTTCGTGGCTGTTTTGACCTCCAGAATGATCTGCTGTTCGATCTGACGGACGTTGTAGCGGTCCCGAGTGCGATTCACCAATGCATCCGCCAAATTCGCTTTCGCCAGACTGCTGCGGATCGGAATGCCGAGCGTGATTCCCAGGCCATAGTAGGGAGCCTTGAACGAGAGAATCTGCCCGAGCGATTCGCCCAGGCCGCTGGGCGCGGCGGGTACGGGGGTGACCCCCAGCAAACCGGAAGAAGTAGCGATGGGAACGCCGCCTAAGCCACTGGCGCCCCCCAAAACGCTCAGGTCCACGCGCGGGAGCAGCGCGTTCTGTGCGGCACGCTCATTCAACTCATCGATTGCGATTCGACGCCCGGCCGCGGTCAGTTCCGGACGGCTATCCATCGCTTTCGCTACAGCCTGTTCAAGCGGCTGAACAGTGACGGACGACGATTGGATTCCGGGGTCATCCTGCAGCACCATCTCCATGTACCGGGTCGCCGGTTTCAGGTCCGCGCCGATTAGCCGCCGAAGGGAATCCAGAATCTCGCGGTACGCATATTGGGCTTGGATCAGCGAAACTCTCCGTTGGGCCACCTGGGATTCCGACTGAAAGATATCGAGCCTGGAAAGCGCTCCCAATTCGAGCGAAAGCTTGTCATGCTCATAGGCTCTTTGCGCGAGGTCGAGGGATTCCTGCTGTACGCGAATGAAGTCGCGAGCGCCTACGGCATCCCAGTACTGCCTTGTAGCAGCCGCAATCGTATCGGCGATTCGAGTCTTACTTAGGGCTGAGGTAATCACCAACTGCGTCCGGGCGATCAAAAGCGGCGTTCGCAGTTGAATATTGCCGCGGTTCTGTAGAAGCGGCTGAGTGAGCGCAAAATTCAGGCTGTCGAAGATGCTGGGGTTGAGATTGCTGAAAACGCTGTTGGTGGAAGTGCGGACGGCATTAAAGCTTGAACTTAACGTAGGCCCTTCGCCCAGAACCTGCTGGTAACCGGCTTGCGAACTCTGGGTGAGGCTGTTCAACGTGCCCGCGCCGCTGATCAGATTGGATTGCGGCTGCTTGGACCGGGTGGCCGCGAAGCTCATCAGCAGGTTGGGATCGAACGGAGCGTTTGCCGCCAAAACGGCATCGGCCGCCGTGTAGTAATCAAGCTGCACCAGACGGATGTCCGTCGAGTTTTTCAGCAGCAGCCGAACGAAGTCCTCGACTCGCAGAACCAGCTTCTGGCCGGTGATTTGCGCCTCAATACCTTCAACATCACGCTCCTTTATGATGTCGGGATGGAGGCGGCGGTTCAGATAACCGGCGGGGGAATAACGCGGCCCGGCCATGGCCCAGGCCGCACAGCACAGAAGCAGCGCTGCGAGCTTATTCATAACGCAAAGCCTCGATGGGGTCGATGCGGGAGGCTTTCACCGCGGGATAGATTCCGAATACAACGCCCACGACCACAGAAACACCAAACGCGATCACGATCGACGATGTGGTCACAATGGTCTTCCACTCCGCCGCTGTAGCGATCAGCCAACTCAAAAAATACCCGAATGCGATTCCGACTATTCCGCCGCCTACCGAAATGAGAACCGACTCCATGAGGAACTGGCGGACAATATCGGCGCGCCGCGCGCCGATTGCGCGCCGGATGCCGATTTCACGAGTCCGCTCCAGCACGGTTGCCAGCACGATGTTCATGATTCCGATGCCGCCCACCAGCAGCGAAATCGCGGCAATCGCTACCATCACGTACGTAAAAATCACCTGAGCGCGCTGCTGCTGGGCCAGCAGTTCTGCGGGAATGGTGACCGAAAAGTCCGGCGTGCTGTGGTGCGTGGAATTCAAAATGGCCACAACGATTTTGGCCGCGGCGATACTGTCCGCGCCAAGCTTGAGTTGGATGTCCACGCCCCCCAGTTCGTCTTTGAGCCCGCCGCCTAAATCCCAGAACCGGTACTGAAAGGTGTTAAGTGGAATGTAAACGATATTGTTCACATCGCTCGCCGCGCCGGCTGCCAGATTCTGCGAACCGGATGCGAACTGGCTTTGCAACACACCCACTACGCGGAGCCACGTATCGTTCAGCTTGATGTATTTGCCGATTGCCGGTCCATAGCCCAGAACGCCAATTTTCGCGGTCTCGCCCAGAACGCAAACCGCGGCGCTCAAACGGTCGTCCGCATCGGAAAAGAAGGCGCCTTCTTCCAGTTTCCAGTTGTGAATCTGCGCATAGGAGGCTCGTACGCCAAGCAACTCCGGAGCTTCCTTGGCAGGCTTGGGCAGTACTTTAGCTGGACGCAGGCTATTGCGCGCGGAAATCAGATTCATCCCGTCCAGGTTCGCTTCGATGATGCGAACATCGCGCTCGTTCAGGCCAGGGGAGGAACGGCGGCGTTGCTGCAATTCGCCATCGCTCGCAGCGGGCCGCGATTCCACCAGGATGTTGCGAACGCCCAACTGCTCAATGAAACGCAGGGACTCGTCCCGCGCGCCGGCCCCGATGGCCAACATGCCGATCACCGCGCCTACCCCGAAGATTATGCCCAGAGCAGTGAGGATGGTGCGGGTCTTCTGGCTGAGCAGGTTCTGCATCGCCAGAACCAGATCGACAAAGTAGGCTTTCACTTGGGCAGGGCCGGGCCTCGCGCCCCGCTTTCTTTCTTCTTGCTTTCCGATTCCGGATCCGCCAGCGCTACAACTTGGCCTTCAGGCAGATCCGCCAGCACGACGCGGCTTTCGCTGCGCCGCGTCAACTTCACGTCGCGCGATACGAAGCCGCCGCCGTTCGGGACGAAAACATAGGTGCGGCTTCCGCTTTCGAAAAGAGCCTGAGCGGGAATCCATAATACCTTCGGCATGAAATCTGTCGTCACGACCACTCGCACACTCATTCCCGGGTGAAGATCCGGCGAAGGATTGTCCAGATGAATCTTGCATTCGAAGTGACGGTTCCAAGGCGGTCCGGCGGTGCCGCCCAGATCCGCGATCTTGCCGGTGAACTTACGTTCAGGCATTGCGACAACGTTGATGGATACAGGCTGTCCAACCGACAAATGGCCGCGGTCCAATTCTCCGAAGGAAGCGCCAACTTCCCAATTCTTCAGATCCGGGATCTCCGCTACAGCCATCCCGCCGCGCACCGTGTCGCCGATCTGGTAATCGGGAAGCGTCATGCCGCCGAAGAAGAAATTGCCCGATTGATTCGGGCGAATCGCGACGTAACCCGGATGTGCCGCTTTCACCACCATCGCGTCGATATTCTTCCTCGCGGTTGCGACCTGGATCTCGGCCTTGCTGACTGCGGCTTTCTGAACCGCGATCGCCGCGGCATTGGTGTCTCCACGGTTTGCGAGATCTTTTCGGAGTTGCGCAGCCCGGTCATTCGAGGCTTGCAAAAGCAGGTCATTCTGCCGGGCGGTGATGGCCGGCAGGATGGGATTCTTTTGGACGTCCAACTCCGCCGTGCGTCCGTCCGATTCGGCCTTCTGGAGCGCATAGCGCGCTTCCTCCGTGTCGGCCTCGGATTGCGCTTCCGCCTGTACCACTTTGAGTTTGCTTTCGGCCAGATCGGCTTCCGCTTCTTTCAGCTTGAACTCCTGATCCGTGGGGTCGAACTCCACCACGGGCTCGCCGACTTTCACCAGCTCGCCGGTTTTCTTCAGTTGCGTGATGTGCATCTCGCCGCCGCCCGTCAATGGCGCAGTCAGCATCTCGGAATTTCCGCCGCGCAGATTGCCTTTGGCCGCGACGGTGAGCGTGATGTCGCTGCGCTTGACAGTTGTCGTGGGAACTGCAACCGCCGCGCTGGGAGCAAGAGTTTTGTACATCCGCCGCGCAACCCACAGGCCCGCGCCCACAATGCCGGCGGCCACTGCCGCCATCAGCAGATAGCGCTTGATGCGATTTCGGCCCTTGTGTTCACCAAAATGCACAGGCACGGGCGGCTTTGGTTTCTGGGGAGCCGCGGATTCCTCGACAGGCTGCAGTGCGGCGCTCATTTCTTTCTGCCGTTTTGCACGGGCTCCACCAAAGTTACCGGCGTTCCGGCCGCAAGTCCGTCAACCGCGACATCGTCTGGATTGCGGGCTTTCAGTCTCACGTCTTTGGCGTCGTAGCCGTGGTCCGTCTTCACATACACAATCGGCTTGCCCTGGTTGGTAAACAGCGCTTTGGCAGGAATACTTACCGCATCCGGAATGCGCGAAATCACGAAGTCTGAACTGGCATTCATGCCGGGACGCAGCTTGTTACCGGGCTGATCGAGCGCCGCATAGCTTTTGAAACTTCGTGTGGGCGGCCACTCCCAGTTCTGCTCAGTCAGCGGGGAAATCGTAGTGATCTTCGCGTTCCAGGTCTTCTCCGGAAATGCATCGATGTGCACCAGAACCGAATCGCCCACGGAAATGCGGCCGCGGTCCACCTCTTCGACTTTGCTTTCCATCTCGATGGTGGAAAGGTCGGGGATCTCCGCGAGCAGGGTTCCGGGCGCCGCGTGATCGCCTACTTTATAGGGTTGAGCATTCATCCAGCCTTGCGAATAGTTGCCGAGAAGCGTAATGATCCCGCGGCCCGGACTTTTCACTTCCATGGCCGCGAGCTGCTGGTTGGTGATCTCCAATTCACGCACTTCCTGGTCACGCAGCCGGGTAAGTGAAGCAATCTTGGCTTCATCGGATTTTGCGTGCATATTATTCGTTGCGGCTTGGACGTTGAGTTTGTCCTGCGCAAGACCGGAGTCAATCTTGCTTTCTTCACCCTGTATCACGCTGACCACGGCCTGCTTCGATGCTTCAAGACGCGCCTTCTCCAGATCGTAGGTGGCCGTTGCCAAATCCAACTTGTCTTTCTCCGCGGTGATGCGCGCCTGTGCCAAAGCCTGATCCAGGTTCGCCTGAGCCGACCGGAGCGCAGCGGTGTGTTCATTGATCTGCTGCTTGGCGGCGCTCGGGTCAAAGCGAATCACTACCTGGCCTGGCACCACTTCGCTGCCCGGCGGAGCCAGCCAAACGATCTGCAGATCGGGAACGTTGACAGGAGCGGTAATCTGCACGGAGGTATGGGCCGTCAGTTCGCCCCGCGCCCGAACCAGTACCAGAAACTCGCCTCGCCTGGCGTTCGCGGTGGGCAGGGTAGTAGCTGCCTGGACCTTGTGCAGGCGTACGAAGGCCGCGGTTGCCGCCGCCGCTGCAAGCGCCACAACAGCCACCCCGGCTCGCGATCGCTTTTTCATCTTTCTAGTTCCCGATCTCTATATCCGCCGCTGCCGCTAAGTCCGGGAGCAGGTGCGGGTCCTTCTGGTCGAATACAAAGCGGGCACTGAAGGCCTTAATTGGGCTGCCTAGGGGCGAAGCTGCAACTGGACTTGCGGAATCGAAATGCGCGGTAAAAGTAAGGTCCGGATATGCATCCAGATGCACCACCGCCTTCGCGCCCGGATGTAAGATCGCGCCATCCGCTTCGCTTACGGAAAGCTGCAGGACCATGCTGGCGGGGTCGAAAATTCTCATCAGCGGACTGCCGGGCCACAGTTGGTCACCCTCGCGCGCGTGACCCATGGAATTGTTGCGCCAGATGCTCTGCAGCGCGACCATCCCGGGTATGCTGGCGCGCAGCAACAACTTTTCGGCGTCCGCTTGCAGTCGCGCCAGCGTCAATTTCTGCCGTTCCGCCTGGAGCTTCAGCACTTGTAGTTCGGCTGCTTCGGCGCGGTCGTGCGCGTTCACCGAAACTTTCAGGCTGGCGACATGCAGTCTGGCATTTTTAAGGATTTCGTCCGCTTTCTGATGCTCGATGTCGCTCAGGACCGGGCCTTTTCGAATCTCGAGGTTGGCCTTCGCCAGATCGGCTTCCGCCTGCGCGAAATCTGCTGTGCGCTTGGCGGCATTGCTTTTGTGCTCGGCTGCTTTCTGGTCTACCTGGTGGGTAAGATCATCGAATTTGGTAGCCGCATCCCGCGCCGCTTTGATCTGCGTGGTGCGATCGAACTCCGCCACCACATCGCCCGGCCGGACTTTCGCCCCGTTCGCGGACAGCTTCGTGACAGTGAGATTCGCGCCCTGCTGACCGCTGATTCGCGGTGTCTGGAGGGAGAAGGAACGCACCGCTTCGACCGATCCCGTGGCGCGCAGCATTCGGCGGTCTGCGGCGTGGACACTGGGGCACGCCGCGCCTGTCGCTAA
>JALYXI010000165.1 GCA_030947245.1 Acidobacteriota bacterium | reverse complement strand
AAAGAATAATCATGGCTAATCCGAATTCGTTTGGCGCGCTTTCCAGCTTGCGTGTAGGCTCTACCGATTACCGGATCTTCCGCCTGGGCGCGCTCGAAGAAAGCGGGGTTGCGAACGTGTCGCGGCTCCCATTTTCCACCAAAATCCTCCTCGAAAATCTCCTTCGCATGGAGGACGGCATCAAAGTTCATTCCAAGGACGTGGAGTATGTTGCTCGGGGCGTGGATAGCTCTCAGGCCAAAGAGATCAGCTTCATGCCCGCCCGCGTCCTGCTTCAGGATTTTACCGGCGTGCCCTGCGTTGTGGACCTTGCGGCCATGCGCGATGCCCTCGCCGCCATGGGCGCGGACCCCACAAAAGCAAATCCTCTTCTGCCGGCCGATCTCGTGATCGATCATTCCGTCCAGGTGGATAGCTTCGGTTCCAAGGATTCGTTTTCCATCAATGCTTTGCTGGAGAATCAGCGCAACCACGAGCGCTACATCCTGCTTCGCTGGGGCCAGACCGCTTTCCGTAATTTTCGCGTCGTGCCGCCGGATACCGGAATTGTCCACCAGGTGAATCTGGAATACCTGGCCCCGGTGGTCTTTCAACGCCAAACCGCCTCCGGTCTCGAAGCCTATCCCGACACCCTGGTCGGCACCGATTCGCACACCACGATGATCAACGGCTTGGGCGTAGTGGGCTGGGGCGTTGGGGGAATCGAAGCCGAGGCCTGCATGCTGGGACAGCCCATTTCCATGCTGCTGCCACCTGTCGTGGGGTTCAAGCTCCACGGCAAACTGCGCGAAGGCTGCACCGCAACGGACTTGGTCCTCTTCGTCGTACAGATGTTGAGGAAGAAGGGTGTGGTCGGCCAATTCGTGGAATTCTATGGCGCCGGTCTCAGCGCGCTCAGCCTCGCGGACCGCGCCACCGTCGCGAACATGGCCCCGGAATATGGAGCCACTATCGGGTTCTTTCCGGTCGATGACGAAACACTGAATTACCTGCGCGTCAGCAACCGCTCGCCGGAGCAGATTGCGCTCGTCGAAGCCTACTGTAAAGAGCAAGGCTTGTTTCGCACAGACGCGCAAAAAGACCCGCTTTTCGCCAGCACCCTTGAACTCGATCTTGCCACAGTGGCGCCTTCCATGGCGGGGCCGCGCCGCCCCCAGGATCGCGTGGACCTGCCCAACGTAAAAGCCAATTTCAAGGAGGCCTTCAAAGAATCGAAGCAGTCGTCCTTCGAAATTCGCGGCGAAAGCGTGCAAATGAAATCGGGCGCGGTTGCGATTGCGGCCATCACAAGCTGCACCAACACTTCGAATCCTTCCGTGATGCTCGCCGCCGGTATCCTCGCGAAGAAGGCCGTAGAGCGCGGTCTTAAGGTCAAGCCGTGGGTGAAGACCAGTCTGGCGCCCGGTTCGAAAGTGGTTTCCGATTACCTGGCTGACGCCGGCCTTACCCCCTATCTCGAAGCGCTGAACTTCCACCTTGTTGGTTATGGTTGCACCACTTGCATCGGCAACAGCGGCCCGCTCATCGATGAGGTAACCGCGGCCGTCCAGAAAGACGGCGTAGTGGTGGCAGCCGTGCTCAGTGGCAACCGTAATTTCGAAGGCCGCGTGAATCCGCTGGTCAAAGCCAACTATCTCGCTTCCCCGCCGCTGGTGGTCGCCTACGCCATTGCGGGCACTGTCGATATCGACTTACAAAACGAACCGATCGGAAAAGACAGCCAGGGTAAAAACGTCTACCTCCGCGAAATCTGGCCCACTTCGGAAGAGGTGCAGGAAGCCGTGCGCACCAACATCACCCCGGCTATGTTTCGCGATGAATATCAAAAGGCCTTTGAAGGCGACGAGACGTGGAAGGCGATGCGGATCCCCACTGGCAGCACCTATGTTTGGGACGCCGCATCGACCTACATTAAGAAGCCGCCTTATTTCGACCAGATGCCCGCACAGGCTCCGGACAATATCAGGGACCAGATTTGCGGAATACGCGCCCTAGCCGTGCTTGGCGATTCCGTCACCACGGACCATATCTCTCCCGCCGGTTCGATCGCGGTGAAAAGTCCCGCCGGCCAGTATCTGATTTCGCTCGGCGTCGCGCCTTCTGATTTCAACTCCTACGGAGCCCGCCGCGGCAACCACGAAGTGATGGTTCGCGGAACGCTGGCCAACATCCGGCTCCGCAACCAATTGGTCCCCGGCGTCGAAGGTCCCCAAACTGCCCATCTTCCGGAAGGCACGCCTATGTTTATCTACGACGCCGCCATGCAGTATGCAAGCGAAGGTGTGCCGCTGCTGATTCTCGCCGGTAAAGAGTATGGCTCGGGTTCCTCTCGCGATTGGGCGGCGAAGGGTGTAAAGCTCTTAGGTGTTCGCGCAGTGATTGCCGAAAGCTTTGAGCGCATCCACCGGACCAATCTGGTCGGCATGGGCGTGCTGCCTCTTCAGTTCCTCCCCGGTGAGACGGCCCAGACGCTCAAACTTACCGGCAAGGAACTCTTTCACATTGAAGACCTGCGTGCCGGGGTTGCCGGTTCCGGGAAGGCCAAGGTGACGGCGCTCGACGCTGACGGGAACACGAAGATCTTCAACGTCCAGGTTCGGGTGGATACTCCACAGGAGGCTGAGTACTTCCGGCACGGCGGTATTTTGCCGTTCGTCTTGCGCCAACTGGCGGCCACGGCTTAAGCCCGGGAGGGCGGCTGTTAGACTGAAAGTTCTCCCCACATGCTTACAGCAGGAATTGTAGGATTGCCCAACGTGGGCAAAAGCACGCTGTTCAACGCGGTTACACAAACTCGAAAAGCGATGGCCGCGAATTACCGGTTCTGCACCATCGAACCCAATCAGGGCGTGGTTACGGTTCCCGATGAGCGCCTGGAAGTGCTCGGAAAGCTGAGCAAGACACAGAAGATCGTGCCTTCTGTTTTTGAATTTGTGGACATCGCCGGCCTGGTCGCGGGCGCCAGCAAAGGCGAAGGTCTCGGCAATCAGTTTCTCGGCCACATCCGGGAGGTCGACGCGGTTGTCCACGTCCTCCGCTGTTTCGAAAATTCAGATATTGAACACGTAATGGATACGGTCGACCCTATTCGCGATATCGAAGTAATCAATACCGAACTGATTCTGGCCGATCTTGAAAGCATCGCGAAACGCCGCACGCGTCAGCAAAAAGTTGCGAAGGCAGGCGATAAGAAAGCTCAAGCCGAGTTGGAATTGCTCGACCGCCTGGAAGCGCACCTGAACAGCGGAAAGCTGGCCGATAGCCTGGACGTCACCCCGGAAGAGAAGGTCATGATTACGCCCCTTTTCCTGCTGACGGCCAAGGCCATGCTGTTTGCCTGCAATGTCGCGGAAGACGAACTAGCGAATCCTGATGCCAATCCGTGGGTAGTCAAGGTGAAGGACTACGTCTCGCATCATCACGGAACGCGAGTCGTCGTGGTGTCCGCCGAAATTGAATCCGAACTCGTCGCGCTGCCGCCCGAAGAACAAGCGGAATATCTGGCTGGCTTAGGCGTCGAGCAATCCGGTTCCGGCCTCCTCATCCAGCAGGCTTATGGTTTGCTCGGGCTTCGAACGTATCTCACCACCGGCGAAAAAGAAACGCGCGCCTGGACCATTCACGCTGGCGACAAAGCCCCCCAAGCCGCGGGCGTCATTCACTCCGACTTCGAAAAAAGTTTCATCTCGGCCGAGACCATCGCTTATGACGATCTGATTGCCGCCGGAAGCTTCGCCAAAGCCCGCGAACAAGGCAAGCTCCGCACGGAAGGCAAAGAGTACGTGGTGCAGGACGGCGACATCATGGAATTCAAGACGTTCCTGTAAGGCCCGGCAGGAACGGCTTCACCTCTCGCGGAATCATATACTTCTCTCCGGATTTCCCGTTTTCGCACCCCCGATCGATGCCGTTGCCAGCATCCCGCCCAACCCCATTGTCTCGACCACAGACGACGGCACAATCACCATAGCCCCGCGCTCCTTGATCGCTTCGTACAACATATTCATCGCGCGCAGGTGCATCGCCACCGGGTTGCTCTGATAGGTCGCCGCGGCTTGCACAAACTTCTCCGCAATCTCAGTTTCGGCCTGCCCTAAAATGTTGCGCGCCTGGCGTTCCCGTTCGGCTTGCGCCTGCCTGGACATCGCGTCTTCAAGCGGCTGAGGAATCCGCACATCCCGGATTTCCACCGATTGAACGGTAATCCCCCACGGGTTCGTCTTCTCGTCGAGAATGCGCTGCAACTCGCGTCCCAGCGATTCTCGCTCGGTAATCATTTGCGCCAGTTCATGGCGGCCAATCGATTCCCGCAGGCCCGTCTGTGCGCTCATGGTGATAGCCTGAACGAAATCCTCAACCTCCAGTATCGATTTCTCCGCATTCCACACCATCCAAAACACGATGGCGTCTACATTCACGGGAACGGTATCGCGCGTCAGCGTCGATTCAGCCGTCACGCTCGCCACGCGGACTCTCTGGTCCACAAACTGGCTGAGTGTTTCCACGATGGGGATCACATGAAACAAACCCGGTCCGCGCAGCCCGGCATAACGGCCCAGACGGAGCACGGCGACCCGTTCCCACTGATCGGCAACCTTGATCGAAAATAGCAGATAGAGGCCGATGACCAATCCGGCAATTGCCGGCGCGCCGTTCTGAACGGTTGCCGTGATCCCCAATCCGACCGCGAACGAAGCAATAAAAAGAGCGATCGCAACACCGCTGACGTGAATTCTGTCCTGATTTCGCCGCATGGCACTCATCTCCTCTCTTTTCCCTCACTGTTTTGCAGGTTCTGTAACTGCTCAATCAACTCCTGAACGGCGAATCCCGCGGAACCCGCGCGCGCTATGAACTCACCCAAAAGCTGATTCAACTGCCGCTGCCGCTCAGCATCGTCCCGCCGGACTTTCCGGTGACTGACAAACGTTCCGCTGCCCTGTTGCGTTTCGAGCAGGCCCCGGATTTCAAGCTCGCGATACGCCCGGATGACCGTGTTTGGATTGATCGATAAATCGACGGCCAATTGGCGAACCGTGGGCAACTGATCACCGCCCGCCAATGCTTCCGCCGCCATTCCACCAGTCACTTGGTCAATAATTTGACGATAAATGGGAACGCCGCTCTGAAGGTCTAATCGGAACCGGAACGGTTTCCTCATACCGTTAAATATTGTACTAGTATACTAGTCAATATCCAACGACTAAATTAGCCTTGAGCTACCTGGAAGCAGGATAATCAGATTCATGACGACAATCGCTGACGGGAGAAATTCGTGGAATCAGTAACTCAAACGGCTCCGGCCGATAGAGCGAGGGTCTGGGTAGGGAGGATCCTGAGCGGCTTGGTAATACTCTTTCTCGTCTTCGACAGCATAATGAAATTCATTAAGCCGACACCGGTCGCGGAGGCTTTTGCCAAACTGGGATTGCCTCTGAGCCTCTCTGCCGCGCTCGGCGTCGTTTTGTTGATTTGTACAATCTTGTACAGCATCCCCCGCACTTCGTTTCTCGGCGCCATTCTGCTGACGGGCTATTTCGGCGGCGCAGTCGCGACTCATCTTCGTGTAGGCGACCCATTGTTTAGCCATGTCTTATTTCCGGCCTATCTCGGCGTGCTGCTCTGGGCCGGGTTGTATTTACGGGAGGACCGTCTACGCGCGCTGCTCCTTATGCGGAGTTAGTCCGCGAATTCATTCTTCGGCCTTCTTCAGCTCCACAGCCGGTCGTTGGACCGATCTATGTTCCACTCCTCGGTCGGTCCGAAATAGGTCGTGTTCGGCATTAGGTGCTGCTTCATCACGTCGTCATTCAACACGACGCCCAAACCCGGTTTGTCGGGCACGGTGATAAAACCTTTGTTCACGATCGGCTTTTCGATGCCTTCTACCAGATCGCTCCACCAGGGCACGTCCACCGAATGATTCTCCAGGACCAAAAAGTTCTCCGTGGCCGCGGCGCAATGAACGTTCGCCATGCAGGAGACAGGGGAACCCGCGAAATGCATCACCATGCCCACTCCATACTCTTGAATCGCATCGCCAATCTTGTGGGTCTCGAGTATGCCCCCGGAAGTAGCCAGATCCGGATGCAGTAAGTCGACCGCGTGCATCGACGCCAGCTTGATGAAGTTCTCCTTCAGATAGATATCTTCGCCGGTAAGCAACGGAATTCCGATCTGCGTCTTGATCTCACGCAGCAATTCCGGGTACTGCCACGGAATCATGTCTTCCAGCCAGGCCAAGTTATACTTTTCCAGCGCCTTGCCGAGCCGGATACAGGACTTCACGCCCATGTGCCCGAAGTGATCCGCCGAAAGCGGGATATCGTACCCAATCATTTCCCGAACCGTGGCGACGAAATCTGTCATTTTATCGATTCCGCGCGGCGTAATCTCGATGCCCGTAAACATATGCGGCGTGCGGCCGCCCTGCCCCAGCATGGCATTTCCGCCGTCGCCCGGCACTGAAGCGGCATGCGTCACCATGCCTTCCTGGCCGCGCAGCAGATCGATCCCAAGGTCCATCTTGAGCCATGTGAAACCCTGGTCCTTGCGCAGCTTGAGCCGCTGCCCATAGATCTTCGGATCATCCGATTCCGTGGTATCCGCATAGCAGCGAATCTTGTCCCGAAATTTGCCCCCAAGCATCTGCCAGACGGGCACTCCATAGACCTTGCCGGCCAGATCCCATAGGGCCATCTCGACCGCGCACACGCCGCCCGCCTGCCGGGAGTTCCCGCCAAACTGTTTGATTTTGCGGAATACTTTGTCGACGTTGCAGGGGTTCTCCCCAAGAATGCGGCTCTTGAGAAACAGGGCGTAACGGCCACTTGCGCCATCCCGGACTTCGCCCAACCCGTAGATCCCCTGATTGGTGTCGATCCGGATGACCGGATCCGTCATGGGAGCGCCCCGCAAAGTGGCCACCCGAAGATCGGTGATCTTGAGTTGCGAGGGACTGGAATTTTTATTGACGTTCTGTGGCGCGCCTTCGAGGGT